>NZ_JAPFPW010000003.1 GCF_026155325.1 Desulfobotulus pelophilus
AGATCAGACAGTATAGGAATGAGGTATTTATCATGCGTAAACAGCGGAAAAACTACACAGCCCAAGAGAAGGTTTTCATCCTTATACGGTTCCCGGTTGATCGGGTCGAAGTTTCTGACCTGTGCGATGAGTACAACCTTCACCCTACGGTTTTTTACCGGAGGCAGAAAGAATTTTTTGAAAAGGGCTCAGCCGCTTTCGAGTAAGACCGCGCCAGCCAAAAAAGGCTGAACAAAAACGCATTGAGGAGCTTGAAGCCAAGCTGCGGGTTAAGAACGACGTACCCTCCAAGCTGATGGGAGAACACGTTCAGTTAAAAAAGGAGCGTGTGCTCCGTAGCCGGGTTACTGCGCCGCTGGAACGGCAAGGCGTCCAGGAAAGGAGACGGGGTTCGTGCAGCCACTACAGCCCCATGAGCACTGGCATATTGACGTTTCTCACAGCATCTGTGTGGTACCTTCTACTATCGTGCAGCCTTCTGGACGGCTTCAGCCGCTATATCGTTCATTGGGAGCTGCGTGAAACCATGACCGAAAAGGACGTGGAAATCATCCTGCAAAGAGTCGGGAGAAGCTCCCCGAAGCGACCCCCAGGATCATTTCCAACGGCCCGCAGTTCACTTTAAAGAGTTCATCCGGGTGGCTGGCATGGCCATGTTCGGACTTCGCCCTTTTATCCAGAAAGCATCGGCAAGCTGGAGTGTTACCACAAAACGATTAAGATGGAGTGTATTCGTACCAAAGTGGCACTATCACTCGAGGAGGCCAGAATCCAGATCGCCGACTACATACGCTACTGTACTGACGAGAGGTTGCACAGCGGTATCGACTACCCTGCCCCAAAGACGAAACTGGAAGGCTTGTAAAAACAGATTTTTACAGAACGAGACAAGAAACTCGAAGCGGCCAGGAAGGACCGAAAGCAAAAATGCCTGGAAGAGAAACGCCGCCCCGCCCATCAGATTCCGGAAACAGGGGGACTTTTTACTCGCTAACTCAACAGGGGCAACCCTCCAGTTTCAGCTGAAGCAAAACAATTTTAATGGCGGCTATATTTGGGTATCAGTTAAGAAGGCTGACAATATATTCTTTGTATTAATCAAGCTTTTTGAATCTTTACGGCTTGTTAAGGCGGCTGCTGACGGCTGCTTCATCCCTTCGGAGATATTTACGAGCCGTATTACGGGAAATACCAGTTTTTTTGCCTGTTTGCCTGTTTGCCTGTTTGCCTGTTTGCCTGTTTGCCTGATGGATAAGCAGTTACCATTATCATGCAGTATTTTTATCTTATGAATCACAACCCACTCCTTCGTCTCCGGCTTAGTTTAAAAGCCTGAGAGCTTATAGAATTTGAGCAATAAAAAATACCTTCCGCTGTGCTTTAGGGTTGGTCAAGGCTATTGACCGCTAGTAAGTCATTTACCATGGACATGCATCATGGGAGTATAAGTATTCGCTTTTGCACTGTTTTTATAGAAGAATCTATCCAGTACTTTAAAACTGCTTTATACCAGATTCCGGATGAGACGAACCTGCTCGTTAAGGCGTTTAGCAGATATGGGACCTGAGGCTCCTACTTCCTGGGCAAATACGGACACCTTAAATTCTTCGAGCATCCAGTAAAAGTTTTCAACCGCCCTCTTTTTTTCTTCTGAAACATGGGGACTTAACTCAGACAGGATATCTCGGAGTGTTTTTTCCCATAAAAGGATTTCTTTGGCTTTTCTGGCGTCACGTATAAAGTCCTCCGTGGCTCTTCTGGCTCGGACCTCCATGGCTTTCAGATAGCGTGGAAAGTGAAAAAGCCGGTCCGGCGGATAGAGCAGGATAAAGTTTTCCGGTACCAGACGTTTCAGCTCTTTTTCCATCATGTCCATAAATTCCCCGGTTTTAGCTCCCCCTTTGTTTTTCAGGGAAGAAAAACTATCGGTTGTTTCATGGAAAGCAGACAAGACAGGATTCACCACTTTCATGAGTTTGATACCGGAAGGAACAAGTTCTTTTTTGGCTTTGTCAAGAGCTTTATGGAATGCTTCCGGGGAGCGGATATTCCGTTCAAGCAGGGGGGAGCAAACGGCTTCCTTCAATCGGCTGTGAAAAATATCTTTCCCACCGAAATGCAAGAGCTTTTTTTGAAACAACGGTGGGGGTTCAAGGACTTTTCCGAGCTGGGCAAGATCCGTTTTCAGTTCCTTTGTCAGGAAAAATGCCATTGCTTTAGCGTGATGAGAGCGGGCTTCCGCCATGGAAAGATAGAGTTTGCGTTCGATGCATTCATTTTCTGTGCAGGTAAATGCTGAAAAGGCAAGTTCTCCGGAAGATGCGGATGCCGGTACGGGAATGCTTTCCGGCATATTCGTGAGGTCTGAAAGGGTTACGTTCTTCTTTTCCCATGTCTTGCAAAGGTCTGCAAAGGCTTTGTCTTTTTTTATTTCATGGATGCTTTCCCTGAGAACTCCTGGATCTCTTGACATGGTGAGGATTTCGCCTTTGCTGTCTGTGAGACAGAGGCGTAGACGGAGATGGGGTGGTAGTACCTTTTCGCTGAAGCGGGAGGGAGCGACGTCCACATTATGGCGTTCGTAAAGAAACCGGCTTAAGGCCATGGCAAGGGGTTTGCCCTCCGGTTTCAAAACATGAGCTATATCCTTGGCTGTTTCTGGGAGAGGAACAAGGCGTTTACGGATAATTTTAGGAAGACTTTTAAGCATAGCTTCTATTTTTTCTGCAAACAGGCCGGGCACCAGCCACTCCAGTGAGTGGGGATCAACTTCAAGGCTTTGGTTGACGGGAATATGGACACTGATGCCATCGGTTTCTTCTCCGGGATTAAAGCGATAGGTGCAGGGGAAGCCGTCTTTTTTGCCAAGGGGTAGTTTTTCGGGAAAAAGGGAGAGTTTGTTTTTTTCTTCATGCTGCAAAAGGACGTCACTTTCCTGCATGCGAAGAAACAGGTCATCTCCTTTTTCACGAATCTGGTGGAGCAAGGTTCGGATATCAAAGGTGTTTTGGATTCTGTGTGCGTAGAAATCGTATAGGGCATCCTCTCCTGCAAAAAGGTCCCGTCTCCGAAGGCGGTCTTCCATTGCGAGCACATCGGAAATCACTTTTTGGTTGTGGGCGAGAAAAGGAGGGATCTGCTTGAGCTCTCCCTGTACAAGGGCGCTGTGAATAAAAATCCGGGTAGCTGTTGCAGGGTCCTGATGACCAAAGGGTACCGACTCCCTGTCCCCGAGTATCAGCCCGTACAGGCTTCTTCTTCGAAAAGCCATAACAGCGCCTCTGTTTTTTTCCCAGTGTGGTTCATAAACGGTCTCATTGATAAGATCTCCTGCGACGTCCACTACCCATGAAGGCTCTATGGAGGCAAGGCAGCGGGCATATAACCTGGAAGTCTCTACCAGCTCAGCGGCGACAATCCACCCCGAGACCTGGTTGAAAAGGCCGGATCCCGGGAAAATCATCACTTCCTTATTTTTGGGAGCCAGCATGATATTTTTATCCTTATGTCTGGCAATGGTAGACAGATGGCCTGTCAGAATTGCCTTGTGAATGGCCTCATACCTGGGGCTGAAAGTACCGCTGCTTTTTTCGTCATTGAAAGGTATACTGGTGGTCGAAATGTCTGTTTCGTCTAGCATTTCAAGGATTTGAAAGCACAGGTCCCGCCATTCGCGCATGCGCTTGAAGGAAAGGTAGTAACGTTGGGTGAATTTTTTCAGCCCTGCGATGCCAAAGCTACCCTTGCTTTCTTTGATGAACTGTTTCCAGATGTTGAGCAGGGTAATAAAATCAGACAGAGAATCCACAAAAGGTTTCTGTGCCTGAAGGGCTTGCTGTTTTTTATCTTCGGGTCTTTCCCTGGGATCCACTGCAGTAATGCCTGCGGCTATAATGGTTATATCCTCGACGCACCCAAGATGTTCCGCAGCAACCAGCATACGGGCAATTCTTGGATCCAGAGGAATGGAGGCCATTCGTTCTCCCACAGGAGTCAGTACAAAGGGCGCGCTTTCTTTCTCTGATGGTCTGCCAGGGCGTATGGCTCCCAGTTCCATGAGGACATCATAGCCATCCTTGATAAGACGGTCTGCCGGTCTGTCTACAAAGGGAAAATCCCTGATGTCACCAAGACGCAGAGCTGTCATTTTCAGAAGAACGTCTGCAAGATTGGCCCTGAGAATTTCGGGAGTGGTAAAGCGCTCTCTGGCCTCGTAGGATTCTTCGGAATAAAGGCGTACGCAGATACCGTTTGCCACACGGCCACATCGACCTTTTCTCTGGTCTGCGCTGGACCTGGATATGGGGACAATGGGAAGGCTGGTACTGCGAGTGCCCGGCATGTACCGGGGTACCCTGGCTACCCCCGTATCCACAACATAGCGGATACCGGGAATGGTGAGTGACGTTTCCGCAACATTGGTTGCCACAACGATCTTTCGTCCCGAAGCAGGTTGAAAAACACGGCGCTGTTCGCTTCCGCTCAAACGGGCATAAAGGGGCAGAATAGCGTTTTTCTTATTGTTTTTGCTCTGCAGCAGATCGCAGGCCTCACGGATATCCTGCTCTGTGGGTAAAAAAACCAGAATATCACCGAAAGGATCTTTGGATGCGAGGTCACTAACCGCCTCTGCTGCCTGTTCCGCCAATGAAGGGCCTTTTTCGTCCTCCTCAGGCTGGGGCTGATAGCGGACTTCAACGGGATACATACGACCGGAAACGGTAATGATAGGGGCGCTGTCAAAGGCCTGAGAGAATTTTTGTGTATCAATGGTGGCGGAGGTGATGATGATTTTTAAGTCTTTTCGCTTATCCTTTAAGCGGATGAGAAAGCCCAGAAGAAAATCGATGTTGAGGCTGCGTTCATGGGCTTCATCAATGATAAGAGTGTCGTACTGGTTTAGGAATGGGTCCGAAAGGGTTTCAGACAGAAGCATACCATCGGTCATTAACTTGATTGCCGTATGGTCGCCGGTCTGATCCTTGAACCGGACCTTGTAGCCAACGCTTTCTCCTAATGCTGTGTTCAGTTCTTCGGCAACACGTTCGGCCACGCTTATGGCTGCAATTCGGCGCGGTTGTGTGCAGCCAATACGGCCATGGCGGCCCCTGCCTGCTGCAAGGCAGAGCTTGGGGAGCTGTGTGGTTTTTCCTGAACCTGTCTCGCCTTCTATGATGATAACGTTATTACTTTCAATGGCTTTGATGATGGCTTCTTTATGGGCTGTAATAGGAAGATGCTCATCAAACTGAGGTACCGGAAGTCTCTGTAATCTGTCTTCAAAACGTTTTCTGGCAGTAAGGAGAATTTTTTCAAGCGCATGAATTTGCTGCTCCTGTTTTTCAGGCGGGAGACTGAAAAGGCTTTTCCTGAATCTGCGGATTCTTTTCCGGATGAGTATGCGGTCTGTAATGAGGGTGTCTGTACTGGCCTTGTGGATGCGGTGCAGTTTTTTTTCGAATGGGCTCATAACGGAAGCTTGCTTATGCATTGACAATGGGAATACCGCTTGTGTAGGTTAAGGTATAGAATATGTTGAAAAGAAAAAAGCGTCCCATACCCCAGTTTAGGGAAGGAACAGGATTCAGACAGTCTAGTATAGGGGCATTTCGAAAACCAGCCTTTTTTCCCCGCAGTCTGGATTCCGAGGTAATACCAGACGGTAGAGAAGGGGAGGCGCTGTCCGGGAGATAAGGATCCAAGTGCTCTTTCGGAAACGACTGCGAGCTCAGGCCTGAAGGAACCCATGCCGGGGCAGCTGACCTTTCCACGACATACTGTAATGGCGGCAATGGAAATGCCATTTTTTAAAAAGCTCCTTGGTTTTCAGCGCTTATTTTTTATTCCGGCCATTTTCAGAATGGCATGGAAGTGAGTGGCTGAAGCCGGTAATACGGAAAGACGGTTTCCCCTTTTAAGGAGAATCATGTCCTGAAACAGGGGGTTTTTTTTCAGGTCTCTGAGATATACTGGGTAGGTAAAGATCTCTTTTAGCTGAATATCCACTTGGAACCATATGGGTTTTTCCGGTATGCTTTTGGGGTCGTGATAAGCCGAGTCCGGATTCCATGCACTGGTATCCGGATAGGCTTCACGGACAACAGAGCAAAGTCCTACAATGGCAGGTTCTTTGATACTGCTGTGATAATAGAGAATGGCGTCCCCTTTGTTCATGCCATCTTTGAGGTAGTTGCGGGCCTGATAATTACGGACGCCGTCCCATCCCTCGGTCTGGTCAGGACGGGAAGCCAGATCTTCAATGGAAAAAACCGAAGGTTCGGATTTCAGGATCCAATAGTTCTGAGCCATGGGCACTCCGTAAAAGCGGCAGCTGCCCCAAGGGTGCTGCCGCAGGATAAATCAGCAGATACGGGCACAGATGGCATTACCCATGTCGGCGGTAGTAACGATTTTTGAAGGGTCTTTTCCAATGTCAGCGGTGCAGATTCCGTCTTCAAGGGTTTGGGTAACGGCATTTTCAATGGCATCAGCGGCTTCGCCAAGATTCAGGCTGAAACGGAGCATCATGGCAGCAGAAAGAATCTGGGCAATGGGGTTGGCAATGCCTTTTCCCGCAATGTCCGGTGCGGAGCCGCCGGCAGGCTCATAAAGGCCGAATTTGTCTTCGTTCAGGCTGGCAGAAGCAAGAAGCCCCATGGACCCGGTGATCATGGCGCACTCATCGGAAAGAATATCGCCGAACATATTGCCACAGAGCAGCACGTCAAACTGGTGAGGATCCTTTACGAGCTGCATGGCAGCATTATCCACATAAATGTGGGTGAGGGCCACATCGGGATATTCTCTGGAGATTTCCGTAACGACTTCACGCCAGAGAACCATGGTGGTGAGAACGTTGGCTTTATCCACGCTGGCAACACGGCCTTTGCGTTTACGGGCAAAATCAAAGGCCATACGGGCAATGCGCTCTATTTCATAGCGGGTGTAAACCATAGTGTCATAGGCTTTTTCTTCAGGGCCAGAGCCTTCTCTTCCTTTGGGCTGTCCAAAGTAGATATCACCGGTCAGCTCCCTTACGCAGAGAATATCAAACCCGTCTTTGACAATCTCCGGGTGAAGTGGGCTGGCTGAAGCAAGGGAAGGAAAAATTTTGGCCGGCCTGAGGTTACAATAAAGACCAAAATGTTTGCGCAGGGGTAGCAGTGCTGCTCTTTCCGGTTGCTGGGCTGGGGGCAGATGTTCCCATTTGGGTCCGCCAACGGAACCAAAAAGAACGGCGTCAGCCCATTGGCAGGTTTCAAGGGTGGAGGCGGGCAGGGCTTCGCCGTGGTTATCGATGGCGGCACCTCCCACATCGGCATGCCGGTATTCCAGGGAGAAGCCAAAGCGTTTCTGAACAGTGTCCAGAACTTTTATGGTTTCGTGCATCACCTCGGGTCCTATGCCGTCTCCGGCAAGGATAGCAATTTTTTTCAAAGGGTCTCTCCTTATGCTAGGCAGTGTGAAGCAGTGAAGACAGCACAGATCGTAAATCTGGCCCTCTTATTATCAGAATGCCAGTTTAATGCCAAGATTTTCCCTGCCTGAATATGGTGGGGCATCCTATGCTGTTTTTAGAAAACTGCGTTTGACGTATGTCGGGATCCTCTTTTTGAAAGGAGGGCTTCAGATATGAATGATGAAGGTGAAAAAGGGTGTAAGGCGGGCAATGATAGTACCTTGGCAGGTGTAACTCAGCGGCTGATACGGCATATATTGGGGCTGTCTTTTGAGGAGCGTCGGAGGCTTTTGGCTCACCTGGAGGCTGTTGAAGGGGTTCCGCTGAAAGACCAGAGAAAATCTCCCCGCATACTCTATTCCGCAGAGGTAGATTTTCTGGTGGATGACAGGCCTTTCAGGGGGATGATTCTGGATATCTCCGAAGAGGGAGCGCGGATTGCTGCCTGCGATATTCCGCCTGCTGGAGCGGAAGTCCGTATGGCTTTTCCACTTCCCGGCCGTGAGCATACCTATGTCCGCATGACCGGGATTGTTGTTCGTGATGCAGATATGGATTTTGGAGTTTCTTTCAGCAAAGGTCTTAACCCCAATCTTAAGCGTTATGACCTGAAGATTCTGGGTTCTTCGTCCCTGAAGAAGGATTTGTAGTTTTTTGGGGGTTGAAGTCCTGCTCATTGTGGGGGCCGGGCGGAAGTTGAACGGAAGGTTTTGTTGACACCTTTAGTTTTTTGATTGCAGGAGGAAGAAGTTCCGGGCGCTGATGTATTCGGGAGGGAGGACTGACTACTTCTCCTTCTTTGTTAATGACGGTGTCGTCTTCGAGAATGACAAGTCCCAGGCGTTTGACGACTTCGTTTTTGTAGTGATGGCGGAAATCAATGGCTTTTTTCTGCAGTTTGTAATTGAGTACCATCCACAGCACAGCAAAAAGAGTGCCCACAAAGAGAAAAACTCCCATGGATATCAGGAGATACTGGGCTGATTTTTCACCAAAACGGGCAATAAAAGTAAATATATCTTCAATTTTATAGACAATACCAGCTCCGAGGCCGAGAAGGACAAGGATAAAAAGGAAAGGGAGCTGGCGGGCGGTTCTCAGGAAGGCCTGGATGCGCAGAGTTGTTTTTCCGGCATCAGGATCTCCGGTAAAAGTTTCTTCATCGTAAAGTGGATTTTGGCCGTATAGATATTTGTTGAAGCCGACAACAAATATGCCAAGGAGGAAGGTAATGGCAACAGGAATGATAAAGGCTGCAAAAAAATAGGATTTCCATGGAAAAGACCGGGTCTCGGGTCCCAGCTGACCAATAAAGGAAACAAAAAAAATAACGGCTTCCACGATGCAGATGAAAATAAGGTAGTTCTTGAGGAAGTGTTTGATTTCCACCTGACTGAAAAGGGAGGCAATGCCTCTGTGCTCAGGGCTTTGGGGGGCATTCATGTGTTTTTCTCCGTCAGAATCATTTTTTCTCCCCTGCTCGGTTACGGACAGGCACAATTTGAACCTGAAATTTTAGCCCCAGGTTTCAAGGAATTCAATCTTTAAATTGCAAAAAGAATTGACAGGGCTGTCTGGAGGCTTTTTTCAGGGTTTATGTTTTCGTTGAACGGTGTGGGCAGGGCGAGGTAGTTGGTCAATTTTTATAAAGGAGGAAGGGGCACGAGTTTTTTTCGGATGGTATGCCGTGCCGAATGCAGGAACATGGTCGACAGGGCTTAAGGCCAAACGAAAGACCAGAAAAAACAGGGGCCTCTTATGGGTACCTAGGATACCTTTGCAGGCTGACAGTTTTTTAGATGTCTTGCATGTGTTTTTCTGGAATCAAATAAGGAAACCAGATTAAGTTGGTTTCCTTATTTGATCTTTTGTTTAGTGGTTTATATGAAAGTTACTATCCTGTGGAAGAATATGGTTTCTTCGGTCTGTGTCGTTGAAAATGAGGTAAAAAATTTTAACTATGTGGCGTAGGCAGAGACTGGCAATCTCTGTTTTTTTATGGCTCCTTAGTGTTTTTTTAGGCTTTTATATTTTTCTGTCTATGGACTGAAGGGGACAGCATGAAGGCAAGAGGCAAACTTATAGCAGCCAAGGTTGCATATCTTAAAAGAGGTTTTCATTTCGATGGCGGGAATCTGTATTTTAACGTCAAGGAATCCGGTAGATGATCATGGATATTTCGGTATGAACGTGCCGGGTATCGGCGGGATCTGGGCCTGGCCTTTCCCGTATGTTTTCCTGAAGCAGACGGGGGAGAAGGGCACAACGGAGGAAGAATGATTACCGGTGGCCTGAGCCCGGTACTGGAAGAATGTCCATTGATTCCGGACCACGTATCTGAGGCATGCCTTGCCCATACTTCGGGCGATAAGGTTCGGGATGCTTAGGCCAGGACCGATCTTCTGGAAAGAGGGCCAGATGATTTGAGCGGTGAAGGAACGGTCGGGTAATTTTTGTTTACCCGGCCCCCTTTCCATTTGTCCGGAATATTTTGTAAAGAATCAGACTTTTTTTAGATAATTTTCATTGCATCGCAAACAGCCTTGGTTACAAACCAAGTCCCTTCATTTTTGGATAAGGCTTTTACGGTGTGATTTTGAAAGGTGAAATCAGTGATGGGCAGATGCTGTGTCATGAATGCCTCCTTATATATAGAATTAAGGTATCCGCCGTCCTTGTGCGAAAAGAGAGGCGGAGCTGTATGGTCGCACTACCGGACACAAGGCAGACCGGCCTTCTGAAGAGGCCCATACAGCTTTTCTCCTCATCACTTTCCATTGCCCCATAACCTGAAATATGCTATCCCTCCCCCGTTTTGGGAATCTTGATAAACCCGATACAAAAATAAAAGGAGGCCCCATGGCCAGACGTAAAAAGCCGAAGATCACGCTGGTGATTGAAGTGGATCATTCAAAGATCCGAAAACCCATCAGCCCGCCGACCCAGACCCACAAAGACAAAAAGAGTTACAATCGGAACATGAAGCACAAAAAGCGGTTCCCCGAATGGGGGCCGCTTTTTTATGCTTGAATATTCACCGCCAGCCAGCCTTTCCTCTCTGATTCAAATCCTTTAATTCCGTGTTCAGGATATTTTTCACGGAATCTACGTCCAGACCTGCATTGTGGGCGATCATGTCTTCGGTTGACCCTGCCTGCTGGTACTCCCACCATTGTACGAGGGGTGGCGTAGCTGCCTTATTTCCGTCCCATGATCAAGCCTTCCTGAATTCTTTTTTCTTTTATATCCTGCACCAGCATGACCGCATCCTCCTGTTCAGTGACTTCCTGTAAGAGCGCATTCTTTCCATCATCGCTGATGTCGGTGTACGTTTCAAGAAAAAGCCACATATTTTTCAAACGTGGCAAGGGAAGTCAGCTGATACAGCCCCACCCATGCCTCGCGGATAAGCCGGCTGCCTTCTCCGGCCTGTAGTGCATCTTGGGTAGAAGATTTTTCATTACAGGATTGAGAACTGCATAATAATTCTGGGCCTGATAGTCAAAAAGCCGGACAAGCTGATGTTCAAAATGCCGGAAAATCCGGTCTCCCATACGGCCTTCCAGTTTCCCTGTCACGTCTTTTCTCCATTTTTCCCTGAGGGTGAACAGCACCGTGGGAACCACAGGCCTTTGGGGTGGCCTTCCATGATGTCCGTGGCATAGTGGAGCAGGCGGTAAGGTTAAAAACAAGGGAGGAAATGGCGGCTTAATGGATTCTGCCAGCCTTGATATCAAGCAAGGGTGGCAGAGGTGTACGGGTTGACATCCCGGCGCATCCGGAGAAGCCCACGAACAGCCCCGTCATAAGTGTATGCGATGGCGCAAAAAATGCGTCTGCATTTTCTTGGAAACTTGTGTCTTCTCGGGATGTGAAGCCCGGCTGCGGATGGGGATGGGGAGGGAATTATCGGAAATACTTGTGGGGCTTGTCAGAGTAGGATGGGTGGGGTAGGAAAAGGATCGTATATTATTGGTGCAGCAGGGGCTGCATAATTCCCTGTTCTGCATATTATACGGCGTGATCCGCGCTCTTCGCACAGGCCATCACGTGGATTCAGCAGACAAATCCTCCGGCTTTGCGGCTGATCCGCCGCCTGGTATTTTTTATAAGTAGTGAATCACGAGAGGTGTGTTGCGTGGATACAACGGCTTATCTCGAACGTATTAATTATGTCGGGTCGCTTTTGCCAACTGCAGATACACTACGAAAGCTGCATGTGGCGCATTTGCTCACCGTACCCTTTGAAAACCTGAGTATTCACTGGGGGGAACCAATCGTCCTTGATGACGAAGCTCTTTTCGAAAAGGTGGTTATGAGAAGGCGTGGCGGCTTCTGCTACGAGTTGAATGGGTTATTCGCTTCTTTGCTGCGTGCTTTAGGGTTCGATGTCGTGATGCTTGCGGCTCGTGTCATGAATAATCGCGGAGAGTTCGGGCCTGAGTTCGACCACATGGCCTTGATGGTCACACTCGCGGAACGGTGGATTGCAGACGTTGGCTTTGGCGATTCATTCCGTGAGCCTCTGAGGCTGGCTGACCGGCGGGAACAGAAGCAGGGGCAGCGAGCTTACCGTATCGGGGAAGATAATGGTGGCCGTCTGATTCTGACCGAACGCAAGGAGAGTGGTGAGTGGAAGCGGCAATATGGCTTTAGCTGTGAGTCGCGCGTTTATAGTGATTATGCGGAGATGTGTCACCATCATCAGACCTCACCGGAGTCACACTTTACGCAGCAACGTATCTGCTCCTTAGCCACAGAGGAAGGCCGTTTGACTTTAAGTGGAATGCGGTTGATTATTACGCAAGATGGCGAACGGCAGGAACAAGAATTGGTGAAGGAGGAGGAATGCGACGAGGTACTTCGTACCCACTTTGGCATCGGAACCTCACGGAAACAGGGGGGACAGCCGACCGGAGAAGAAAAGAAGTCCGGCCTCTTTTAACGGAATCGATAAGATAGGAGATGATATATGGATGTCAGTTTACTGGGTATTTTCACTACGGTGGCATTAGCCCATTTTCTTGCGTTGTTAAGCCCGGGGCCGGATTTTGTCTTGGTTGTAAAAAGTGCCGTCAGGAATAATGGGAAAAATGCCGTGGGTATAGCAATGGGAATAGCTTCAGCGAATGCCATATACATTGGCCTGTGTCTGATAGGAGTAGGAGCAATTTTAGCGGCTTCCGTTCCTGTGATGATAGTACTGAAAATTGTTGGCGGGCTTTTTCTGATGTATCTGGCTATCCAGGCCATCAGGGCTCGGAAAAGTTCATACAGTAGTTTTGAATCAGGCATCTCACCTTTTTCCGCTTCGGATAAAACCACATTTTTCAAAGAGTTTTTTATTGGTTTTATGTCAGGTATGCTGAACCCTAAAAATCTTTTATTTTACCTAAGCTTATTTACTGTAGTGCTTACAAGCGAAGTTGGTTTTACTTTTAAGCTTGCCCTGGGCGTTTGGATGACGGCGGTTGTATTTTTCTGGGATGTGGCCATTATCTTTTTCCTCTCAAAACGCCAAATAAGAAGTAAATTCACTAAGGTCGTGTATTATGTGGATAAGGTTACGGGGGCCATACTGGGAGTTATTGGCTTTACCATCGTGAAGTCAGCTTTGATAAGACAGTAAAATATAACAAATTCAGTCAAGGAGTGTTCCTGTTGTCGGGCCTGTGCTCCAAGCGCTGGCCGCATGAAAGAACCAATGGAAACACTCGAAGAAAAGATAGCCCGTGTGGTGAAAGAGAACGCGGCCCTTGACCATGCCCTTGTTGGCAGGAGAGGTTACATTTGATTTCTTGTTTGCCCGAGGGCCTGTCTGGAAGAATCGAGCACTTTGGCCGTACTGCTGTCGCTGGGTTCCCGGCAAAACCCATGGTTGATATTCTGGTAGAAGTGGTGGGTCTTGATGAGACCAAACAGCGCAAGGTCCCTATTCTGGAGGCTCAGGGTGTAACTGTTTTTGGAGACCGTCTTGGGGGAATGACACACCGTCGTTCTGCTGCTGGTTTATGAAACGCGATAATGATGGGGACAGAACCCATCATATCCCTATGGTCGAGGCCCATTTCTGGCATTGGAACAGACTCCTGTTCCTGGACTATCTGAACGAGCATCCAGATGTTGTCTTTAAATATAGTAATATTGAGCTTTTTTGCCACTCATCAGAACGACCGCGTGGCGTACACGCAAGCAAAGGGCGATTTTGTCAGACGGGTTACAGGAAAAGCATTGCCGTGGAAAGGTCAACGAGGGCATTAAGGGCCATGTCCAAAAGTCGCCGTGTTTTATGTCCGTTGTTATATAAAAGGAAGATATGCCACTGCTGATCCGGGAAGTTCCGGTAACGGATGCTCCGTAGTTGTTATTGTCGGCCGATCTTTCGAGGGAAAAGATTCTTTCATATCTTTCAGGGTCAAGAAGCTTCCTTGTGTCGGTCAAAGGGGGGGTTGTGGGTGCATGCCATATTGCCAGCCACCAGCGGCTGGCAATATGGCATCGTAGTTTGCCGGAAAAAAGTGTCCGTTCCCTTTTTCTTGTATAAAAAGGAACCTGATTGATGAAACACTTGTTTTTTTCATCTTGTATTTCTTACGGTCTTGAGACTTTCTTTTTCTGCTATGGCCCAGACTTTGTGTGACGGCTCAGAAAAGACGGACATCAACCCCACAACGCCTTCTTCAGATTTTGAAATTAACAATAACCGCACCGTGGCCCATTACCCACGGGCCTGATGTGGATGCGTTGCTCTCTGGGGCAGCTCTGGAATGAGGACCGGCCTGATGCCACGTCTGGGATGAGGCAGTACGGAAGGCTCAGGACTGGAACGAAGCCGGTGGTTTCGGAGGCAACAGGGACTGACGACTTCCCGGATCGAGAAATTGAAATCCATTGCTGAGTACAGATGCGATTCGCCTTCCCGTATGCCCGTAGTTTTTCCACAGGCACCGCGAGTTGGTTCTGGTCTGCTTCCTCCGTTGCAAACAGCCATGATCATGCGTGGGCCTTGATTTTGGTCACGGCTATGTTTACTACGACTACACTAAGGATTTTAGCTGGTTTGTCCGCCTTGTGCGTGGCGGAGAGTAGCGGGGGGCTTTTTTTAGCCAAAAGTGAAAGGAGTCAGTCCCTTTTCCGGGCGAAAGAACAACTGGCAAAGCCCCGCATCAGAAGCGATGCAGGGGCTTTGTTTACTGGATCCGCAATAGCTGCTTCCTGCCGCACTGACTCCGGAAGGACTGAAGGAAGGCTTCGTGGTACACTTCCGGACGGAGCCCTCTTACCGTCCGGAGCAGGTTGGCAACGGATACCATCTTGTGCTGAATAAGCTGGCTTACGGTGTTGAGGCTGATCAGTATGGTATTCGCTTTCCGGACAAGGTGCCGTGCCAGAAGAATCTGGTCTTCATGGTCATGGATGATGCTTGCGGGAGCGGAAGCCCATAGCGGTCCGTTCAGCGGGGGGATTGGTGATGCCAAAACGAATCCCTGAAAAAAAAGATCCAGAGGCTGGCGGAGATCCTGCTGGGAATGGCCAGTGAATAAGAAGGGCATGTTTGAATGCACTTGCTGTCACATAAAAGAAGCAGGCTAAGCTTTAGGGTGGGGCAGTCCCTTTTATTAAAAAGGATGGGATTATAAAGGAAGAGAAAAAGCTATCGAGTGAGGGATGTGATGGCCGGATTGAGTGTAGCCATAAGCACTATCTGGCGATGGTGTAAGATTGGGATTTTCCCGAAGCCGAGAAGATTTGGTCAGGACGGCAAGCTTATAGGGTGGTGTGCTGAGGACATTGAAGGTTTTAAGGCATCCATCAAAAATGTTTCCGCCTAAAAACAAATGGGAAGGGTTTTTACCTTTCCCATTTGTTTTTTCCATAAAAAAAAGAAGCCGAAATTTTCCGGCTTCTTTATCGTTTTTCTTTTTTTGTCTGAGTTTTTCTATAATGCAGCTTGCCTATGGATGGCCCTATAGACGATCTTTATGGCCTGCTCTTAAGGTGTTGAAATTAAATATAAAAAAATCTAAAAAATGGCGGAGAGAGAGGGATTCGAACCCTCGATGCGCTTTTGACGCATACACGCTTAGCAGGCGTGCGCCTTCGACCTACTCGGCCATCTCTCCGTATTTTTTTGTGGCGGAGGAGGTAGGATTCGAACCCACGGGGCTGTGACACCCAACGGTTTTCAAGACCGCCGCCTTCAGCCACTCGGCCACTCCTCCAACAACGACTTGGATGATTAGCACTAAGGCAGTGTTCCGGTCAATGTTTTTTTGAGTTGGCTACCCTGAGGTTCTTTGCGATGGGGTCAATTTTCAGCTGAATGCAGCCCTTTATTGACACACGGGAGTGAGCGTCTATAATATAAAAGTTTTATTTAGCTTCCCACACCGGACCCGAATAGTCGGGCCTGAAGGAGATTCCAATGAAGCAGAAGTACCTGTTGTCCAAAGATACGGAGAATGGCCTGACTGTGAAAGAATACGCCGAGCTGGAGACGGGCATTTTCTCTCTGCTCTGCGAGGAAAATTTTACAGCGGAAACCATAGAAATGGCTATTGCGGATGGCAAAGAAGCCCTCATGGGAGCTTTGCGGACCCATAATATGTATCCGCCCGCAGGCTTTGCAGAACCCATTTCTGATGCAGTCATCGCCCTTTTTGCAGGGGGTGAGGAGCGTAAGGAACTGTTGTTTGATGACATGGATTTTATTTCACAGGAACAGAATATCGCTGCCAGCTATGAAAGTGATGATGATTCATCAGATTTGATTGATGATCTCCTGGAAGATGATCTGGATGCTGATGCCTACAATGAGGATGATCTGGATGAGCTGGATGAAAGTGACAAAAAAGGCAGTATCAAGCTTGCCGATGATGAGGGCGGTGTGGATATCGATATCTGATTGAAAAATTTCGGTGTGCATCGGACGGTGCCGGGGCCCTGGCCATTTACGGGTTTCCGGCATCCCTCTTTATAAACGGAATAAATGACCTTTGAATATCCGGGAAAGTCATTGTTATGAAAGAGCATTTAAAGAGCCTTGTGCTCAAGGCTGCGGAACGTGCCCATGGATCAGGTGCCCTTGTATCTGAAGTGTTTCCGGAGTTTGAGATCGAGGTCCCCAGAGCGGAAGCCCATGGGGATTTCTCAGCAAATATAGCAATGGTTGGGGCGAAGACCCAGAAACTGCCCCCCCGTAGGATTGCAGAAATTCTACTGGATCATCTGGAAGACAGCGCCGACATTCTGGAAAAAACAGAAATAGCAGGACCCGGGTTCATAAATTTTTACCTGAAACCTTCGGCCTGGTTGCCCGTTATCCGCAGGGTGCTTGATGAAGGAGCCGTTTTTGGCCGTGTGAATGAGGGCGGCGGACGGCGGGTTCAGGTGGAGTTTGTCAGTGCGAATCCAACGGGTCCTCTTCATGTGGGACATGGCCGGGGAGCTGTGGTGGGAGATGCCATGGCTAGTATTTTATCCGCCTGTGGCTATGATGTGGAAAAGGAATACTACATAAACGATTCCGGTCGTCAGATCCTTACCCTTGGTACCTCTGTGTGGCTGCGCCTGAAGGAAGCTTCCGGGAAAGGCACAGCCTTTCCCGAAGACTGTTATCAGGGTGATTATATAAAAGATCTGGCCCTTGAAGTGAAAGAGCGCTATCCGGAGCTGTCTGCTCTGGATGATGAAAAAGGGATTGCTGCCTGTGCCCGATTTGCCGCCGACAGCATCCTCCATGGAATTAAAGAAGATCTTGAAGCTTTCGGTGTTGTCCATGATAAGTGGTTCAGTGAGCAGAGTCTTTACGATGAGGGAATTGTGGATGCTGTACTGAAGGATCTGGAAGCTACCGGCATTGTGTATGAAAAAGACGGAGCCAAATGGTTCCGGACCACTGACTGGCAGGATGAGAAGGACAGGGTGGTTGTGCGCAACAATGGCATGACTACATATTTTGCATCTGACATCGCCTATCATAAGAATAAATATGAAAGGGGCTTTGACCGGGTTATTGACGTATGGGGGGCTGATCATCACGGTTATATCAAGCGGATCAAGGCGGCTGTAGCCGCAACGGGTACGGATCCGGATCGTTTTGAGGTCATTCTGGTACAGCTTGTTGCTCTGCTCCGCAATGGACAGCCTGTGGCCATGAGTACCCGGTCCGGTGAGTTCGAGACATTAAAAGCCGTTGTGGATGAGGTGGGCAAGGATGCAGCCCGTTTTTTCTTTCTGATGCGCAGTTATGAAACCTCCCTTGATTTTGACCTGGAGCTGGCCAAGAAAAAAAGTAATGATAACCCCGTGTTTTATGTCCAGTACGTGCATGCGCGCATCGCCAGCATCCTTCGTAAAGCCGAAGAGATGGGTATACAGGAAAATCTTGAGAAGCTGGATCTTCTCAAGGAGCCTGAAGAGATCCAGCTGGTACGCCACCTGGCCCGCTTCCCGGAAACCATCGCTCTGAGCGGCAGCAGGCTGGAACCCCACAGGGTCCCTTTTTATATGATGGAGCTGGCCTCTGCTTTCCACACCTATTACAACTGCCATAAAGTTCTGGGTGAGGATGAAATTCTGTCTTCGGCAAGGCTGGCTCTGATTAGGTCTGTACAGCAGGTTATTCGTAATGGGCTGGTTCTTTTGGGGATTTCTGCTCCAGAAGAAATGTGACCGGGTTGGTGAGGAAAAGAACCATGACCCGGATTTCCGAGGGAAGTGAGAAAAAAGACCCCAGAAATACCGGGGGGGCAGGCCAGATATGGGACAGTTATGTTTTTGTCCTTATGGTGGGTGTTTTCATGTTTGTGCTGGGTCTTCTGGTGGGTAGGGGAACGGCTCCGGTAACGTTTGATATTCCACGGGTAGATGCCCGTCTTCAGGAACTCTTTGCAGGTAAAGGGGCGCAGGAACCTCTTCAGACACCGGAGCTGGCATTTTTTGAGGCTCTGAAGCATGGCGAAGACATGACAACGGAAGATTTACCCCGTAAAACTCTTCGGTTTGACGGGGAAAAGGTGCCTATGCCAACGGACTCTTTGCCTGTAGAACCGGTGGAGAGGGTTTCAGCGCCTGCGTTTTCTGCAGAGCCTGCCCCCCGGACCGTAAGGGAATTATCTCCAGAGCCGAAGCCTGAAAAAAGAGTGTCGCCACAGGAATCCAGACAGCCATCTCCTGCTTTGGGAGATGGATCCTATACCATTCAGATAGCTGCCGTAAAACGACCGGAAGATGCCGCACGTCTGGTGCAGAGATTCCGTGATCTGGGGTATGCCGCCTATGCCGTGACAGGAAGTGATGATGAAGGCGGGGTCTGGTACAGGGTCCGGGTGGGGCGTTTTTCCGGCCGTGAGGCTGCTCAGCCTGTTCTGGACCGTCTGCAAAACGAGCAGGTAAGGGGTTTTGTGCTGCGGGCGGAGTAGGCCACATCTGTGATGGGTATGAACCATATTGAATTTGTAAGGGGGATATTCCGATGAGGATTTCTGCAGAAGAAATTTTGCACGTGGCAGGGCTTGCCCGTTTGCATATGGATGAAGAAGATATGGACCGCATGGCCGGACACTTGAGTGCTATTCTTGCTTATGTGGATACCCTGAAAGAGGTGGATACGGAAGGCGTGGCACCCATGTCCCATGCAGTTCACCTTGTCAATGCCATGCGGGAGGATAGGGTGGGAGAGCACCTGGGTGTGGAAGCGGCCCTTTCCGGAACGCTGGAAAGGGAAAACGGTCATTTTCTGGTTCCTAAAATTGTGGGCTGATCCCATAGGGCAAAAATGAGGTCTGTACCGCCTCAATGAGGAGAGTGAACATGAGCCATACCGAGGGCCTGTATATACATGAAGCACGTAAGCATCTGGATGCCGGAGATTTCACTGCCGTTGAGCTGACTCGCCAGACTCTGGATGCCATTTCAGATAAAGATCCACTGATCAATAGTTATATTACGGTGGATGAAGAGTCAGCCATGGAGCAGGCCAGGGTAGCGGATGAAAGAATCCAGAGGGGTGAAGCGGTCGGCCTGACGGGTATTCCCATAGGGTTGAAGGACCTGATTCTCACAAAAGGGCTGCGAACCACCTGCGCCTCCCGTATGCTGGAAAATTTCATCCCTCCCTACAGCGGTACTGTTGCAGAAAAACTCATGGCTGAGGGTGCTGTAATTACGGGAAAACTGAATATGGATGAGTTTGCCATGGGGTCTTCCAGTGAGTCATCATTCTTCGGACCCGTAAAAAACCCATGGAACCCGGGTCATGTCCCCGGGGGATCATCGGGTGGCAGCGCGGCTGCCGTGGCGGCGGGCCTCTGCCTCGGCTCCCTTGGAACGGATACGGGAGGTTCCATTCGTCAACCGGCAGCCCATTGCGGTGTTGTGGGACTGAAGCCAAGTTATGGACGCGTTTCCCGGTATGGTGTGGTTGCCTTTGCCTCTTCGCTGGATCAGGTCGGGCCCATGGCACGAAGTGTGGAAGACTGTGCAATGCTGCTGCAGGCCATTGCCGGTTATGATCCCAGAGACAGTACTTCCGTCAATGTGCCGGTCCCGGATTACAGCGCTTCGTTTGCAAGGGATCTGAAGGGAATGACCATAGGGTTACCTGTGGAATACCACAGTGCGGAAGGAGTGAAGCCAGAAATCAGGTCAGCCATCCAGGAGGCGGTCAAGGTACTTCAGACCTGTGGTGCTAAAATCGTGGATATCCGGTTGCCTCACATGCCCTATGCTGTTGCGGCCTATTATGTGGTGGCTTCCAGTGAGGCCAGTACCAACCTTGCCCGTTTTGACGGTATTCGCTACGGATACAGAACACCTGATGCGAAAGATCTCCTTGATTTGTATGAAAAATCTCGGTCTGAAGGTTTTGGAGAAGAGGTGAAACGTCGTATTCTTATCGGTACCTATGCCCTGTCTTCAGGTTACTATGACGCCTACTACAATAAAGCACTGAAGGTAAGGGCTCTTATTGCAAAGGATTTTACGGATGCCTTTGCATGCTGTGATCTGATTGCAGCCCCCGTTACTCCGGCACCTGCCTTTAACATAGGAGAGGTTTCGGATGACCCGCTAACAATGTATCTAGCTGATATTTTTACTATATCAGCCAATCTTGCCGGTATCCCCGGAATGTCGGTGCCTTGTGGATCAACTTTCCATGGACTTCCCATGGGGCTGCAGCTCCTGGGTAAGCCTTTTGATGAGTCGACCCTTTTTAAGGCCGCCTACGCCTATGAAAAGGAGGCGGCCTGGGGCCGTGCACTTGCGGATCCCCGGAAGGCAAGGCTGTGAGAGCGGATGTCGGGTCCTCGTCTGCGGTAACGGCGGTATGCAGGCGAATGGGAGATGACCGGCCTTCGGGAATCGGGAAACCGGTGGCAATGGTTGCGATGATGGTGTGGCAGTGTTTTGATGTATTGCTTCTAAAGAGGACGTTTCTGCTGAGCCTGGTACAAAATGAAAAAAAGTGGAGACGGTGGATTTTTTCTTCGTGACCTGCAGGGAAGGAAGGCTGTTATAGCCTTCTTTTTCTTTTTTTGACAAGCAAGAATACAGACAGGCTCTTTCCGTATTGGTAGCTGGAAGATATCTTGGGCGGGATACTTTTCAATTCTTTTAACCGGATTGTTTTTAATCAAAAAAGTTTTTTCCCGGAGTGTGGTATGTCAAAAATTCGTGTGATGCCGGACATTCTTTCCAATAAAATCGCTGCAGGGGAAGTGGTGGAACGCCCGGCTTCCGTGGTCAAAGAGCTTGTGGAAAACAGCCTGGATGCGGGAAGCACGAGTATTGAGGTAGCCATAGAAAAGGGTGGACTGGCAGGTATCCGGGTTTCGGATAACGGTCATGGCATGGCCTCCGACGATGCCCTGCTGTCTTTGGAACGGTATGCCACAAGCAAGCTTACGACGGACGCGGATCTTTTTTCCATCCGTACCCTTGGTTTCCGGGGGGAAGCCCTCCCCAGTATGGCCTCCGTATCCCGTTTTGAGCTTGTCAGCAGGGAAAGGGGTGCGGTGTCCGGAGTACGTGTCCTTGTGGAGGGGGGACGGATTCTGGATGTGGCGGAGGCAGGAGCCGCGCCGGGAACGGTGGTTTCCGTAAAAAGACTTTTTTTTAACGTGCCGGCGCGCAGAAAATTTCTTAAAACGGAAAGTACGGAAATGGGGCACATTGCCGATACCCTTCTTTCCGTTTCCCTTGGCTTTCCGGATGTTCAGTTCAGGCTTCTGCATAATGGCAGGGTACTCAGGCATCTTCCCGGAGGAGGCTCCTTTATCAGGGCAGTGGATGTGCTGGGAAAGGAGGTCGAGTCCAGGCTTTTCCCCGTGGAGCAGGCAGGAGCCGGGATTCGGGTAAGGGGCTGGGTGGCATCCCCGGATATATCCCGTAGCAGTACCCAGCGGATTTATCTTTATGTGAATGGCCGGTATGTCCGGGACAGGTCTGTTTATAAGGCCCTTTTTGAAGGTTATAAAGGCCGTATGATGACGGGCCGTTATCCTGTGGCCGTTCTTTTTCTGGAAGTGGATCCGGCAAGGGTGGATGTGAATGTGCATCCCACCAAGCATGAGGTTCGTTTTTCCGATGGCCGATCGGTCTGGGCCGCTGTGCGGGACGGGGTGGCTTCCGCATTGAGCATGGAGGACAGGCGCAAATGGCAGACACCCTCCTTGCTTTCCCGCAGGGAAAGCCTTGAAGAGATGCGCAGTATTGTCGCTTCCCATGGGAATCCTTTTTTATTGCAGAAAGAAGAAGTTGCAGGAGAAGAGCCATCAGAGGAAAAGATTTCTCAGGCCGATGGAGGTTCCGTCTCCAGGGATGAGATCCGGATGATGTCTGTTCAGAAGGGGTCGGAACCGTCAATGAATGCTGCTCGGGTAGAGGAGAGGACCCATGACGGCGGAAAAGAAGGAAGGACTGACAGGGATTTACCCCTGCCGCCCGTTTCTTTCAGGGCAGAGAGGAAAAGCCGGCTGCTCTCCGGTTCTATGCAGCGGGAAAGTCTTTTTGATAAAAACG
Source organism: Desulfobotulus pelophilus (assembly GCF_026155325.1). Lineage (NCBI taxonomy): Bacteria > Pseudomonadati > Thermodesulfobacteriota > Desulfobacteria > Desulfobacterales > Desulfobacteraceae > Desulfobotulus > Desulfobotulus pelophilus. Next base: position 22,484 of record NZ_JAPFPW010000003.1, read on the forward strand.
GATTTTACGCGGAACTGAAGGTCATTGGTCAACTGCATGAAAGCTATATTCTTTGTGAGTCTGAATCCGGCCTAGTGGTAGTGGATCAGCATGCCGCTCATGAGCGTGTGCGCTATGAAGCCCTGCGGAAGCGGCATACAGAAGGCCGTGGACTGGCTCAGCAGCTCCTTGTGCCCTATGTGGTGGAGCTGGGTTTCCGGGAAGCTGTCGTGGCGCAGGAGCTGCTGCCCTATCTGGAAAGCCTCGGGCTTTATGTGGAGCCCTTTGGGGGAAACAGTTTTGTGATTAAAGCTGTTCCCGATCTTCTCTCCCACGGAGATATCGGACGGGTGTTTACGGATATGGTGGCCGAAATGGCGGCTGTGGGTCTGGCCGGAGGGCTTGCGGAAGCACTGGATGAGTGTCTGATTCTCATGGCTTGCCACTCGGCTATCCGGGCCAATCAGGCGTTGAAGCCCGAAGAGATCCGTCATCTTTTTCTTGAGCTGGATGCCTGTGCTCATCCTTCCCGGTGTCCCCACGGCAGGCCCATCTGGATTCAATGGGAAAAACGTTTTCTGGAAAAAAGTTTTGGCAGAATGGGGTAAAGCAAAACGGACACCGCAAGCATTTCAGGCGATGTCCGTTTTTTTGTAAAGTTTGTCTGATCAGTCTGCAATGAAGAGGGCCAGAGACTCAATCACCGGTTTATCTTCAACGTTCATGATCTCAATAATTTCTTTGTGCAGGCGTTTTTTGTGTTCGCCAAAGATACCGCGTTTTTTGTGGAAGGTTTTGGCAAAGGCCACGGATTCCGCCATCAGGCTTTCCAGATTGTCGCAGGCCCTGGTGATCACATGATCGGCTTCCATCTCCGCCGCTCCTGCCCGTTTACCTGTAAGCTTCATTTCATTGAATTTGTAATAGGGAATGGATTTTTTGCAGAAGGCGATCATGCCGGGCAGGAAGGGAATGCCAAGGTCCACTTCAGGGAAACAGAAATATCCCCGGTCGGCGCGCATGAAGCGGAAATCACAGGCGCAGCTTAAAATGGCTCCATTACCAAAGGCGTGACCGCTGATGGCCGCAATGGTGGGTACGGGAACGGTGAGCAGTTTGGCAAAGACCTCATTCATTTTGTACATGAAATCTTTCATGGCCTGATAATCCTGGGCGTTCAGTCTTCCGCCCAACCACTCAAGATCCACACCCTGGCTGAAATTTTTCCCGTCATTGCCCGTAAGAACAATGGCTTTGATTTCTGGATCGGCAAGTGCTTCATCAATGGCCGTGCACATTGCTTTGCCGAATTCGAGATTGTGGCGGTTTTCCCCGCTGTTCATGCGGATAATGGCAACGGATTCGTCTTTTTCCCATTCAACAATAGCCATGGTTTCTCCCTGATGCTTGCGGGGCTGAGCCCGTCGTTTCGGGTTGTTCCGGACTGTCAGGCCGGTTTCTCAAAAGTTATTATCTGTCAGGGATAGAGCAAAAGATCCTGCTTGACAAGAGCGGAACGCAGCCTTTTCTTCTTACACCTGTTTTTTTGTGTGCAAAAGAACGGTTTGAATCAGGACGCCGGTTCCGTGACGGGAATGGGAAGGGCGCATTGACACGTAAGGGCTCCATTGGGTAGCCTGAAGAAAAGTCTCTGAAATGGCAGCTTTTCGGGTTGCACGGATACCGGGTAAACAAAGAGGGGGAGGCTTGCATTATTTGCCTGTTTCCCATGAAAAAGGAGGTTCCATGATCATCGGACTGGATGTGGGCGGTACCCATACGGATGTGGTACTGCTGGGCCCGGAAGGGGTTCTGGCAAGGACCAAGGAGGTTACGGATCAGGAGAATCTTGTGGATACGGTTCTCAGGGGTGTGGACGGGGTGCTGGGTGACATTGACCCAGGTAAAATTACCCGTGTGGTTCTCTCCACCACCCTCACCACCAACAGTGTGATCCGCAACACCCTTACCCCCGTGGGCATGGTGGTGGCCGCAGGACCGGGAATGGACCCAAAACTCCACGCCATCGGTTCTTCCTTTCATGTGGTGAAAGGTGCACTGGATCACAGGGGGGCCGAGATCGCCGCACTGGATAAGGAAGCCGTCAAAAAGGCTTTTGCCCTTATCAGGGAAAAGGGTATCAGGGCTATTGGTCTTGTAACCAAGTTTTCCGTTCGCAATCCTTCCCATGAAGAGGCCATGGAAAAGGCGGCCAAGGGGCTTTTTGATACGGTTTTCTGCGGTCACAGGCTTTCCGGGGTGCTGAATTTCCCCCGCCGTATTGCTTCCTGCTGGCTGAATGCAGGGGTTCATGATGCTTTTTTTTCCTTTAGCCAGGCTGTGAAGGAGGCTTTTCGGGCAAGGGGGATCATAGCGCCTGTGCATGTGCTTAAGGCGGATGGTGGCACCTTTTCTCTGGATGCGGCATTGGAATGTCCCGGAGAAACGGTACTTTCCGGGCCTTCGGCCAGTGTGATGGGAGCCATTCCCCACTCCCCTTCCGCTAAAGATGTACTGGTGCTGGACATTGGTGGCACCACCACGGATATGGCCGTTCTTATAGATAAGGTTCCTGTGCTGGAGCCCCTGGGTGCGGAAGTGGGCGGCGTGAAAACCCTTTTCAGGGCTTTAAAAAGTGTGAGCATCGGCCTGGGCGGAGACTCAGAGCTTACGCGTAAAGGAAAAGAGCTTCTCATCGGGCCGGACAGAAAAGGTCCTGCCCTCTGCCTTGGCGGACCCGTTCCCACACCCACGGATGCCATGGCCGTTCTCGGTCTTTTTGAAGGTGGTGACAGGGCAGCGGCTTTTAAGGGCATGGAAACCCTTGGCAGGGACCTTGGCATGGAAACGGAGGCGGTTTCCCGCTTTGTGCTGAAAAGCCTTTGTGAGAAAATCCGGGATGCGGCCTTTGCCATGGTCGAGGGTATCAATGCGAGACCCGTTTACACCCTCCATGAAATGCTGGAAGGTTATGTTGTAAAGCCCGAAGCCCTGCTTGTTATGGGTGGTCCGGCTGCGGTGCTGGCTCCCGGTCTGGGTGAGGCCTGCGGTCTTGAATCCCGTGCCGTTCCGGACTGGGGGGTGGCCAATGCCATTGGTGCGGCCCTTGCCCGTACCACCTGTGCCGTGACTGTGCTGGCGGATACCCAGCGGGGTTTTGTGCGGGCACCGGAAGAAGGGTATTCTGCTGAAGCGCCCATTGCTTTTAATATGGATGATGCCATCGCCCTTGCCAAAAAACTGGTCCGGGAAAAGGCCTTGCGTCTGGGGGCGGATGCAAAAGGACTTGAGGTGGAAGTGCTGGAGGCTCAGGAGTTTTCCATGATGCGGGGTTACCGCCGTGCTGGTAGAAACATAAGGGTTCGGGCTCAGGTGAAGCCGGGGCTGATCCGAAATGGGGGGGTAATATGATGCTGAAGGCAAAAAGCAGGATAGGACTGGTCTTTTTTCCGGCCTTTGACTGGGCCATCGATCCCAGCCATCCGGAGCGGGAAGAGCGTCTTCTTTATACCCAGGATCAGATTTTTGAAGAAGGCCTCATGGACATTGAGGGTATTCAGGAATTCAAGCCGGATCTGGTGACGGATCAGGATATACAGAGAGCCCATTTCTGCGTGCCCGATGAGTCAACGGTCACCACCAGCAGTCACTATGTATCCGCAGGCGGGGCCAAAACCATGGCAAGGGAGCTGATGGAAGGCCATATAGAAAAGGGTTTTGCCCTCGTTCGTCCGCCGGGTCATCATGCCATGCGGGTGGTGCACGGGGGTAGGGGATTCTGCAACATCAACATCGAAGCCATCATGGTGGAATATCTGCGCAGCCAGTGGGGTGTTAAGCGCATTGCCATTGTGGATACGGACTGTCACCACGGAGACGGCACTCAGGATATTTACTGGCATGATCCGGATGTGCTCTTCATTTCCCTGCATCAGGATGGCCGTACCCTGTATCCGGGTTCGGGGTTCATGGAGGAGCTGGGTGGACCCAATGCCGCAGGCTATACGGTGAATATTCCCCTGCCGCCCCACACCTCGGAGGAGGGCTATCTTTACACAGTTGAAAATGCGGTGATGCCCATACTCGATGATTTCAAGCCGGACCTCATCATTAACTCAGCAGGTCAGGATAATCATTATACAGACCCCATCACCAACATGAATTTCACAGCCCAGGGCTATGCAAAACTGACGGAGATTTTAAATCCCCACATTGCCGTGCTGGAAGGGGGGTATTCCATTGAGGCGGCCCTTCCCTATGTGAATGCTGGCATTATCCTTGCCATGGCGGGCCTTGATTACAGCCATGTGCTGGAGCCGGATTATAATCCCGCTGTTCTGAAGGAATCGAAGGATACCCTGCAGTATATCCATAAGCTCTGTGACCGGGTGATGGATCAGTGGAGCCGCAGAGGTCCGGAACTTTCGCAGAAGGTATTCGGGAAAAAGGAATTCCATGAAAGATCCCGCTCCATTATGTATGATACGGACGGCATCTATGAGGGGCAAAAGGAAATTCTCCGGTCCTGCTCGGACTGCGCCGGGTCTTTTCGCATTGAAAGCAAGTCGGACCGGGACTGGCGCATCATAGGCGTGCATATACCTTTGAATGCCTGCCCTGCCTGCAAGGCTCAGGGAGAAGAATGGTACGAAAATGCGTCCGGTGCGGACAAGGCCTATCTGCAGGATCGCAGTCGGGATCTTTACCTGAAAAAATAGTAATGGATCAGCACAGTTTATTCTCAAATTCGAATACAGTAATTGCAGCAGCGTCGTGCTGTTGCAAGGCACCTTGGCTGTTTGCAAGTGACGTTGCAATCGTTTCGGATCAGAGATTCGAAGGCCTGTGCGAAAGAAGCGGCAAACTGTCTGAGCCGCCACAAAGGCAGCGTGCTTAAGTCTGCTATGGTAATCAAAAAGCTTGTCCTGCCTGTGGCGGGGAGTTTTTGCCGCTTCCGCACAGGGCAAGAAGCTCGAAGAATAAGCTTGCGTCACGGGCAAATAGCCTGGGTGCCTGTGCATCTGCCTGGCAGGTATGCTACTTGGAAAATTGTGCTGAACAGTTACAAAAAATCACTGTAAGGAGTGGCATTGGGCATGGAAGCCAAGGCTTTTCGCAGAATGCGGATTCGGGCCCATCTGGAAATGAGGATGCGGATGGCAGCGGCTGTCCGCAGCTTTTTTGCTGAAAGAGATTTTTTGGAGGTGGAAACTCCCATCAGAATTCCAGCCCCTGCACCGGAGGTACACATAGACTGTGTGTCTGCCTCCGGAGCTTTTTTGCAGGCATCTCCGGAGCTTGCCATGAAGGAGTTGCTGGCCTCGGGTTTTGACAGAATCTTTCAGCTGGCTCGCTGTTTCCGTGCAGGTGAGCGGGGGGTAAAACATCTTCCGGAAATGACTTTGCTGGAATGGTATGTGAAAGAGGAGGATTATCGCTATATGATGGAGGAGACGGAAAAACTGATCTGTTATATGGCAGAATGCGAAGGCATGGGCGGCATCCTTGTCTGGCAAGGGAAAAATGTAGATCTGACACCACCCTTTGAAAGGCTTTCCGTTGAAGAAGCTTTTTTACGCCACGGTAGCCTGTCCATGGAAGCAGCCCTTGAGAAGGGCTGCTTCAACGATGTCATGGGGCTTGAGATTGAGCCGGAGCTGGGTCGTACAAAACCCGTGTTTCTCCATGACTATCCCGCATCCGAAGCCTCCCTTGCCCGTATGAAACCGGAAAATTCAGCCCTTGCAGAGCGATTTGAGCTTTACATCTGTGGTGTGGAGCTGTGCAATGCCTACACCGAGCTTGTGGATGCAAAGGAGCAGGCCGTTCGTTTCCGGGAGGCTGCGGCAGAAAGGGCAAGGCTTGGAAAGAGGGCTTATCCTGAGGCCGCCACTTTTCTGGAGGCCCTGGGCCATATGCCGCCTGCAACGGGGAATGCTTTGGGTTTTGATCGTCTGGTCATGCTTTTTTCGAACGCTCCGGATATTGATCATGCCACGGCCGTGTTGCCGGAGGAATTGTAATTTCCGTTTCCTAAGGCTGGGGGAAACGTTTGGTTATCTGGAACCCATAGGTGTTGTCCGGGTTCAGATTAGGATACAGAAAAAGGAGTCTGCAGGATGGATAATACTTGGAATCCCGGTCGTCTTCTTCGTCTTTCCGGTTCTTACTGGGAGGTCTGCACTCTGCATACGGGGGTGAAGCTGGAAGTTTTCACCCTTCTTTCTTCTGGCCCTCAAGGGGCGGAAGCTCTCTGTCATGCCCTGAAGGGGGATCTGCGGGGAGTGGTGGCTCTGCTGGATGCCCTTTCTGCCATGGGCCTTCTTGTAAAAAAGGAGGGGCTTTACGGGAATACCCGGGGCGCGGAAGATTTTCTTGTGAAAGATGCTCCCGGTTATGTGGGCTATATGATTCTGCACCACCATTTTCTCATGGATCCCTGGAATCGTATGTCAGAGGCCGTTCTTACGGGAAGATCCGTGGATAGCAGTCTCAGCGGTGCTACGGAAGAAGCGGAACGGGAAAGTTTTCTCATGGGTATGTTCAACATTGCTTCGGCCGTTGCGCCGGGTGTTGCCAAGGCCCTGGATCTTTCCGGATGTGACCGTCTTCTGGATTTTGGCGGAGGTCCCGGCACCTTTGCTATCCATCTGTGCATGGAACATCTTCACCTTCAGGCGGAGGTGTACGATCTGCCCACCACAAGGCCCTTTGCGGAAAAAACCATTGCCCGCTATGGCCTTGAAGGGCGCATTGGCTTCAGGGATTTTAATTTCCACGAGGACAGTCTGCCGGAGCCGGAAAGCTTTGATGCCGTATGGATTTCTCATATTCTTCACGGGGAAGGTCCGGAGGATGCACAGAATGTGGTGGTAAAGGCACTGGAAGCCCTGAAGCCGGGGGGCAGAATTTTTATTCATGATTTTATTTTGACGGATGATCGTACCTCTCCCCTTTTTGCAGCCCTTTTTAGCATCAATATGCTGGTGGCAACGGATCGTGGACAGTCCTATTCAGAAAAAGAAGTCAGGATGATGTTGCAAGCCGCCGGAGCAGGTTCCATCCGGCGGCTTGCTTATAAAGGCCCGACTGAATCGGGTATTCTTATGGGTATCAAGGCAGGATAAGAGGGAACAGGAAGCTTTTTACAGGTCTTTGGGCCGGAAGATAGATCAGTAATGGATGATAAGCGACTTTTTTATCTGATTCACAGGGTACATGGCAGGTTGATCCATGCGGTGGATCAGTACCTTTGGGAAAAGCTCCAGATTACCAGTGCCCAGCTGATGGCACTTTTTTATATCCGGGATCATGGCGGCTGCCTGCTCAAGGATCTGGGGGAGGGAATTCAGCTGAAAAGCTCTGGTATTACCGGTCTTGTGCGTCGTATGGAAAAAAATGGTCTGATTGTTAAAAGTCCTTGTGAACAGGATGGCCGTGGTTTTCGACTGTGCATTACACCTGAGGGGGAAGGCATTGCTGTCCGGGCCGTTCCCATGATCAGTCATCTGAATACCATTATTTATGAGGGCTTTTCCCATGAGGAGCTGGATACGGTTTTCCGTTTTATGAATCTTTTTCTGGAGAGAGTTTCAGAGCTTCCGGCAGGTTTCCATGCAGACGATGCACCGTTTTGTTAGTTGTGAAAAGAGTCGGGCTTTGTATGCAGGCGGTCAGAGGATTGCTATGGGAAAGCAGACCCATGGCTTGTTTTGTGGTGAATGGCTTTGCGCTGTGTAAGGGTTTGTTGCGGCCTTTTTTTCCGTATGAGGACGACAGTTTGCGTTGTTTATGTCTGGATGCTTCCTTCTGGTATTCAGGGCGGCAAGGAGAGGTGAGTGATGTTTTTGAGAAAGCTTCTGGTCCAGATCTGTAACGAAAGCGGGTGCAGGAAGGCAGGAAAAAACGGAACCTGCCATGCCGGAAAAAGGTCAGGGAGATAGTTCTTGACATGGATACGCGCGAGGAATAAAAAGCGGATATAGTTTGCATGCGTATTAAAATTGATTCTTCCTGAAGGGGGTTTTCATGGGAAACTGGCATACGACAGGATGCGTGCTCTGCGCCCAGAACTGCGGGTTGGAAATTCTGGTGGAGGAAGGCCGTATGGTGAAAGTAAGGCCGGATAAGGACAACCCCAGAAGCGAGGGCTATGCCTGTCGCAAGGGCCTGAATGTGATTTACCACCAGTATCCGGCAGATCGTCTCACCCATCCTTTGAAAAGAGTGGACGGTGCCTTTGTTCCCATCTCCTGGGATCAGGCCATGGAGGAAATTGCGGAAAAACTGAAAACCGGCCTTGCCGCCCACGGCCCCCGTTCCTTTGCCTATCTGGGAGCTTCCGCCCAGGGGGGGCACATGGAAGCCGGGTTTGGGGTAAGCCTCATGCGGGCTTTGGGTTCCCAGAACCTCTACACCTCCGCAGGCCAGGAGTTTAGCGGAGCCTGGTGGGTGCAGGGCCGCATGTTCGGAAAGCAGTATATCCTCACCGGCCCGGATGAGCATGAAACCCAGATGCTGGTGGCCTGGGGCTGGAACGGGATGCAGAGCCATCAGATGCCCAAGACCCCTATGGTACTGAAGGAAATCAGTAAAAACCCGGAACGCCTTCTCGTGGCCGTCGACCCCCGAAAAAGCGAAACCGCTGAAATGGCGGATATCCACCTTGCCCTCCGGCCTGGAACGGATGCCCTCCTCATCAAGGCCATGATCGCCATTCTGGTGCAGGAAGGCTGGGAGAAAAAAGAATACCTTGAAGCCCATTGCGAGGGCTGGGAGCGCATCCGGTTCTGGTTTGAAAATTTTGACAGCCGGGCCGCCCTTGAAGTCTGCGGCCTTGCCCATGAAACCGTGCATGAACTCTGCCGCCTTATGGCTACCCGCCGATGGTCCTTTCATCCGGATCTTGGCATCTACATGGGCAGGCACAGTACCCTCAACTCCTATCTTCTCAATGTTCTGGGCTCTGTTTGCGGTATTTTTGGACAAAGGGGCGGTAATATCATCCCCGGCATGGTTATGCCCTTAGGCTTTCATGCGGATGAGCGCAGCGAAAAGGTCTGGAAATCCGCCGTTACCGGAATGCCCCCCGCCGCAGCCGGATCTTTTCCCTGCAGCATCCTCCCCGAAGAAATCCTTAGCGATCACAAAGACCGCATCCGCTCCATCATCGTGAGCACCTGCAATCCCCTACGCTCCTGGCCGGATACCAAGGCTCTGGAAAGGGCCTTCTCCAGCCTCGATCTTATGGTGGTTTGTGATATGGTCATGAGCGAAACCGCCCGCCTGGCCCACTATGTGCTGCCCTGCCGCAGTTTCTATGAATCCTATGACGGAACCTTCTTTCCATGGACGTATCCTGAAGTGTATTTCCAGCTGCGAAGGCCCCTTGTGAAACCCCATGGGGAAAGCCTTGAAGCCTCGCAGATTTTCACCCTGCTTGCGGACAGGCTGGGCCTGATCCCGGAAATTCCGGAAAAGGTGATGGAAGCCGCATCCAAAGACCGCATGACCTTTGGGGCCGAACTCATGGGCTGGATTGCAAACCATCCGGAGCACCTTTCCAAAATGCTCTTCATTCTGGGAAAAACCCTGGGCAAAGCCTGGGACAGTGCAGCCCTTGCGGCCCTCTGGGGTATGATGATGACAGCCCCGAAGTCTTTCAGGAAAAATGCGGCCCGTGCCGGATTTGAAACGGGCTTTGACATGGGCGACCGGATCTTTCAGGCCCTGTTGGATCATCCTCAGGGACTCTGGGTTGGGAAGGTGGATAGGGAAAAAAACCTTGATGAAGTAAAAACCATTTCTGGAAAAATTAATCTCTTCATTGAGGAGCTGGCGGAAAAGGCGGCATCCCTCACTGCAGCAGAAGAGATCAAGGCCCTGACCCTGCCGGAGGATTTTCCGCTGGTTCTTAATGCCGGGCGGCACCGCTCCACCAACATGAACACCCAAATGCGAAACCCGGAATGGATTAAAGGCAAACGCGGCTGCACCATCGCCATTCATCCCGAAGAGGCTGCAAAACTGGGGCTTCAGGATAAAGACACCGTCCGGGTGGTCACGGAAGGGGGCAGTGCCGTAGGCGAGCTTGAGGTGAAAGAGGACGTGCGGCCGGGCATGGTGCTGATTCCCCATGGTTTTGGTCTCATCTATGACGGTGTGAAATGGGGCTTTAATGTGAATGATCTTACCATGCACACCCACCGGGACCCCATCGGAACGCCCCTTCATCGTTTGGTACCTTGCAGGCTTGAGCTCTGTGGGGAAGGGAAGGGACTGTGATCATGGAGATTCGGGGATTATCCATCGAAGACTATCTGGAAAAAATCAGGGCCTTTCATGGACATCTGGCTCCGGGCATGGTCTGCGGGGGCTTCATGGTGGAGCTTGCCTTTCAGAGCCTTCCCGAAGGAGGGCTCTACGATGCCATTGCAGAAACCAGGGCCTGTCTGCCCGATGCCATTCAGGTGCTCACCCCCTGCACCATCGGAAACGGCTGGCTGCGCATCGAGAATACGGGCCGCTTTGCCATTCTCCTTTATGATAAGCACACGGGGCAGGGGGTGCGGGTGGCTCTGGACCCGGAGCGTCTCAAAAAGTGGCCGGAAGTGCATGTCTGGGCCATGAAACGGAAGCCCAAGAAGGAGCAGGATAAAAAACGGCTTTTCAGTGAAATCATCGAAGCGGGTTTCGGGCTTTACAAGGTGGAACGGATTTTTGTAGACCGGAAGCGTTTTTCCAAAAAAGGCCGGATTTTCACCTGCCCGGATTGCGGCGAAAGTTTCAGGGGATCGGAGCCGGGGTCTTGTGAGGCCTGCATGGGCAGGGTGGTCTTTTCTCCTTTGCGGAATGAGAATTCCGGGATAGGGGCCATTCTCGTGGAAGAGGCCGTGGGCCGAAAAGCCCTGCACGACATGACCCGCATTGAGCCGGGCATTTTCAAGGGGGCGGCCATTGTGAAGGGTCAGAGTCTTGGGGATTCGGATGTTCTGCTCTTACAATCCATGGGCCGGGAAAGGGTCTATGTGGAAGAGAACGGGGTGGGGGACATCTGCGATGCCCTTCTCCATGAAAACGAGGCCGCCCTTGCCTTTGCGGAAAAAATGGCAGGTTCCGGCATCGGCTACCTGCCCTTTCCCAAGGAAGGAAAGATTGATTTCACGGCAAAGCAGGGGGGGATTTTCCGTGTGAACCGGGAACGCCTCATGCGTTTTAACCGCTGCGAGGGGGTGATGTGCGCCACCCGCAGGAATGTAAGCCCCGTAAGTTCTGGCATGGTGGTGGGCGGCACACGGGCCATCCCTCTTTTCCTTGAAAAAAGGGCCTTTGACAGGGCCATGGAGGTTTTGGCCGAAGGCCCGCTCTTTTGCCTTGCGCCCTATGTTTTTTCACGGCTGGGAGTTCTTGTGACGGGAACGGAGGTGTTTGAAGGCCGGGTTAGGGACGGTTTTCTGCCCATTCTGGAAGACCTTGCGGCGGGGTATGGTCTGAAAGTCACGGAAAGCCGGATATGCCCGGACGATGCAAAAAAGATCGCAAAAGCCGCCTCGGAGATGGTGGAGGGAGGGGCTCAAGTGCTGGTGGTAACCGGAGGCCTTTCCGTAGATCCCGATGATGTGACCCGAAAAGCCCTTCAGGACGCGGGTCTTGTGGATGAGGTCTATGGGGCTCCTGTGCTGCCCGGAGCCATGACCCTCACCGGACGCATCGCTTCCACCCGTGTCCTCGGGGTTCCCGCGGGGGCTCTCTATTCTGCGCCCACGGCCATGGACTTTCTTCTGCCCTGGCTCCTTGCGGATATCCCCATCACGCGGGCCGACATGGCAAGCCTCGGGGAAGGCGGTTTTCTGGATGCTGGACGGCGGAGGCTTGAGGGAAAACAGTGACTGGCAAAAAACCATGGTAATTGTTCAGCACAGTTTATTCTTAAATTCTAATGCTGTCACTGTAGCCGCTTCGTACTTTAGCAAGGCACCATGGCTATTGGCAAGCGACATTGCAATCGTTTCGGATCAGAGCTTTGTCCGGCACTCAAGCCATAAACCCAAAGCCTTTGATGCAAATAATATAGCTTTTTCAGGCTTGGGTGCCGGATTGCGTCACGGGGAAATAGCCTGGGTGCCTGTGCATCTGTCTGGCAGATATGGTACTTGGAAATCTGTGCTGAACAGGTACAAATCATGATAAACAACTGCACGGGGGTTATTCTTGCGGGCGGGCGCAGCACCCGCTACGGAGGGCGGAACAAGGCACTGTCACCCTTTGGAGATGGCCGCCTCATGGATGCCGTTCTTAGACCCATGAAGGAAGTTTTCGGCAAAAAAATCCTCATCGTGAGCCGGGAAACCGCCACCTATAGGGATTTTGGCTTTCCTGTGGTTGCCGATGTCCTTCCCGTTCCCGGAGCTGCCACGGGCATCCATGCAGGGCTTTTTCATGCGAAAACGGATATCGTTTTTGTGGTGGCCTGTGACATGCCCTTTATACGGCCGGAGCTGATCCGCCTCGTACTTTCCCGTATGCATTCTCCTCTCCTGGCCCTTTTCCCCTGCCATGGGAAGAACCATCTGGAACCCCTGTGTGCCGTCTATCACAGGGACGGCATTCCTGTCCTTGCAAGCCACATCCTTGAAGGCAAAAGCAAGGTGCAGTGGATTTTTACAGGGGAGCAGAAGGGCCTTGTTCCGGAAATTTTACTCAGGGAGGCGGATGAAGATCTGAAGTCTTTTATCAACATCAACTCGCCTGAGGATGGCATGGATAGATAGTTGACCTATATATCAGTGGTGGGGCGTTTTGATGTTGGAATTCTGAAATGGGCAGAAGAAGGTGTCGGACGATCTGCGGGTCTTTTTTAGCATGAACGGGTAGCGTCCCCGTGACTTACCCAATACTCCGTGAGCAGGTATGGGCAAAGGGTGTGGATTGAACGGGTCCGGTTTACTTTTTTGCAAACGGTTGGGAAAAATGTTATGCTGCATTATATCAATTTAAAATAGCTGTATTTTTAGATGTATGCTCAGTTCCTGAGTCTGTGCGTGATATCGTACCATTGCAAAGCCTAGGGCCAGTTATCAGGGAGGATCAATGCAAAAAATATGGGTAGTTGCCCTGATGCTTGCTCTGGCGGCCGGAACCGGGAACGCCCGTAGCGTTATTCGTATGGGCTATGCGCCTGAAGGGCATATCCCTATTATTTCTGAGGCTCCGGATAATTCAGGTCTGTATCAGGATGTTTTTTTGGCGGCAGCGGAAAAAATTGGTTATGGGCTTGAAATAACAAGAATGCCTAAAAGGAGAATTCTCAATCTGGTGGAAAGTGGAGAGCTGGATTTTTATCCTGGTTTTTCTTACACGGCAGCACGGGCGCAGTGGGCTTTTTATTTTAAAAATGGTCTTGTGGAATCCAATGCAGCCGTTACCCTTGCCGCAGAACCGGAAATTACCGACAGGGAAGAGATCAATGCGCGAGGCTATGTTGTCCTTGTGCCCCTTGGGGGAGAATATGGAAAAGAGTTTACCTTATACTATGAGTTCCCCAGGTTGTCCGTTGAAAAAGCCATGGAAATGTTGCAGACAACTCCTAAACGGGGCGATGTGTTTGTTTACAGAAAATCATCCCTTGCATATTATCTGAAACGGAATCCTGCTGAAGCCCCGCTATTCCGAATTCACAGCAGGCCATGGAGCCATGAGTCCATGTATCTGGGTTTTTCGAAAAACTCGCCCCTTGCAGAGTTTGAGGTCAATTTGGATTTTGATCCATCATTACCCGAATCAGAAACCAATCAGCCCGAGAGGCTGCTTCCATCCTGTGTTGCCGCACAATTTATGACAGCCATCGATGAGATGGGTAACAATGGGGAGATCGACGCACTTTATATTCGGTACTATGGAAAGACCCGGGATGGTACAGACCTTGATTGATATGGTTAGTGAGGCTGTTTTTGATGTTCTCCCCATATCCGCTGTTTTATGGAATAGATATGGTGGGGATACCCCGGGCGAAGAGTTTTTTTAAGCACCTCCGTAGAGTTTCAGTTTGTTGTGCAGGGTTGCCCTTGTAATCCCCAGAATTCTGGCGGCTTCTGATTTGTTCCCCTCCGTTTGTTCCAGTGTGCTGAAAATGGCCTTGCGCTCCAGGTCTGCCAGTGTGGTGAGACTTCCTCCGGAAGGCAGGTTGTTCGCAAGATCTGTGGGAAGGTGATCTTCTCTGATGGTGTCTGAAGGGCAGAGAATAACGGCCCGTTCAATGACATTTTCCAGTTCCCGCACATTTCCGGGCCATCTGTGGTGAAGGAGGGCATCCATGGCCCTTGATGAAAAACGAAGGACCTGCTTGCGGTTTTTTTCCGCATACAGACGAAGAAAGTGCTGGGCCAGCAGGGGGATGTCACCGTTTCGATCCCGTAAGGTGGGCATTTCCAGCCGCAGTACGTTAAGTCGGTAATAAAGGTCTTCCCGGAAGATTTTTTCCGCAACACAGCGGGAGAGATCCTGATTGGTGGCGGCAAGAATGCGTACATCAACCCTTACAATTGTATCGCTGCCTATCCTCTGTACTTCTCCTTCCTGAAGAGCCCTCAGCAGTTTGGCCTGCATGGCCGAAGATGTCTCACCGATTTCATCCAGAAAAAGGGTTCCTCCATCGGCCTGAACAAAGCGTCCTTCCCGTCTCCGGTCCGCTCCGGTAAAGGCTCCCCTTTCATGGCCGAAAAGTTCGGATTCCAGAAGGGTGTCCGCTAATGCCGCACAGTTCAAAGGAACAAAGGGCTGGTCTTTTCTCGGACTCATGGCATGGATGGCCTTTGCAATGAGCTCTTTACCCGTTCCGGACGGGCCAGTGATCAGAACCGTGGCTTCACTGTCGGCCATGGTTGAGGCCATTTCCATGAGTTTTTTCATGGCATGGCTTTTTCCAATGATTCTGGGAATGTCGGGTCGGGTTGCCAGATGTTCTTTCAAACGCCGGTTTTCATCTTTGAGACGGCTATGCTCCAGAGTTCGGGAGAGGAGAATGCGGAGTTCATCGAAATCCAGCGGCTTGGTGAGATAGTCATAGGCTCCGGCCTTGAGGGCTCTTCGTGCGGAATCAACGGAGGAGTAGGCGGTCATGATGATGATGGGGAGTACCGGATTCCATGCCAGCATCCGTTCCAGGGCTTCAATGCCGGAAATACCGGTCATGCGTACATCCATGAGGATAGTATCCACAGCTTCTCTCTGGACTCTTTCAAGGGCCTCTTCTCCGCTGGCGGCCTCATCCACTCCATAGCCATAACCCGAAAGAAGGGTGCGGAGCATTTTTCTGTGACTCTCATCATCATCTACCACAAGAATCTTTGGAGCTGTCATATGGATTTTCCTTGGTTGTTCAGAGGGGAAAAGAAAGGGTGAAGGTGGTGCCTCCCTGTTCCATATTGTTTACCTCTATGCGTCCATTGTGTGCGGTGACAATTTTTTCCACAACAGCAAGGCCAAGGCCTGTGCCTTTACTTTTGGTTGTGTAAAAGGGATCAAAAATCTTTGTCAGATCCGTTTCCGGGATGCCGCAGCCCGTGTCTTCCAGCTGAATATAAAGCCATTGCCCATCTTCATGGGCCGATACGGTAAGTTTCCCTTCCTTTTTCATGGCCTGTATGGCGTTGAGGCAGAGATTCAGGAGTACCTGGGTAATGCGGTCCGGGTCCATGAGGATTTCCGGAAGCTCCGGAATTTTGGCATGAAGGGTGATGGCGGCTGCTCTGGTGTCCGGTTCAATCAGGCGCAGGGCATGGTGGATAAGGGGGGTTGGCAGGGTTGGTACGGGCTGGATATCCGAAGGCCTTGCAAATTCCAGCAATTCACCGATAACCCGGTCCATTCGGTTGACTTCCCGGATCAAAATATCCGCTGCCTCGTGATGGGGGCTGTCTTGGGCAAAGAGTTGGCGGAAGTGAGTGGCAAAGCCTTTGATGGAGCTTAAGGGGTTGCGGATTTCATGGGCTACTCCGGCTGCAAGCTGCCCCACGGCGGCAAGTTTTTCCTTACGACGGACCTCCTCTTCCAGCCGCCGGATCTGGCTGAGATCCCGGAGCACCAGAACCCTGCCGAGGAGATGATCCTGCCCATGAATGGGGGAGAGGGTTACGGAAACAGGCAGGAGGCCCCGTGCCGAAGGAAGGAGTACTTCCGATTCCGGAAGTTGATCCGGCTCTTCCCTGAAGAGGTCACTGAGAGTCTGGGGCAGATGGGGAAAAATGGAATGGCCTGTGAGTCGCTGCAGGGGTTTTTCCAGTAGTTCTTCTGCTGTCTGGTTGGCAAAACGGAGTCGACCCGAAGCATCCAGAACCAGAAGCCCTGCCGGAAAGGACCGGATGATTTCCGTTGACATGGCCTGGGTATCCCGAAGGCGCAGTTTTGATTGACGCAGGGCTTCGGCCCGGAACAGTGCGAGAACGGCAAAGACAGCAAGGAGCATGAGTGTGCCTGCCATGATGAAGGTATGGCGTACGTCTTTGCTGCGGGCTGCGTCAAAAGCATCCACATCCATTCCTACCACAAGGGTCATGGGTGGGCTGGATGGTTGGAAAAGGTCACCGCAGAAGGGAGATCCGCAGGGGCTTTCTGCAGCTCTCCTTGCCCTGGTGTGGTGGCCCATGGTTCGGGGAAGGGGGGTAAACGTATGGTGGAAGAGAAAGTGCCTGTCTTGACCTTTGCCGGAAATGGTCCACCCTTCCGGATGTTCCGATGGAAGGTTCTGGATGAGTCCGGAAGAAAGGGTCCGACCGGCAAGGCCGTCGGGATCGGCATTGACATAGACCCTGCCATTGGGGCCGGTGAGCAGGATATAGAAGATATCTGGCAGGGTAGTGGTTTCTTCGAAAAGGGTTTTCAGCTGAGCGGCCTCACCCAGCCTGCCCATCATTCCGGTGCGGGTACCCGCTTCCAGAGAACGGGTGAGAAGATGGCCCTTTTCCATCAGAATTCTGACCATATCTCTTTGGGTTCGCTGGTTGTGTGTCAGAGCCATGCTGAGTATGACCAGGGCCAAAATGAAGATGAGTGATGGAATGAGCCATCGGGAGCCCGTGTTGGAAAAATTGGAAAAATGGGATGGGTGGAACATGGCGACTCCGATGTGTATTATGTTTATACGATTTCTTGTCTGTCACTGTATTAATTTTATACTGTTTTGGGAACAATAAAAAAATAAAAGCAGTTTTTTTTCTTATGTGCTTGTTTTTATATGCTTTTGTTTTTTTGGCATCGTGTTTGCATTGTTATGGCAGCAGAAGGGCGCCAGTGTTCGTTGATAATGAAGAAAATACTCTGTTCACCTACATAAGGAGAAAAAAATGAAAAAGTTGATCGTTGGAATTCTTGGAGCTGGCCTGATAGGTTTAGTGGCTGTTCAGTCTTTTGCCTGGCATGGTGGTGGCTCCATGCGGGGTAAGGGGATGGGAACCTGTATGGATATGTCTCCTGAAGATCGTGCCTCCTTCATGAAGGAAACAACGGAGCTGCGGGTGGCCATGGAAACCAATCGTGCAGAACTGGCTGCCGTGATGGCGGAAGAACATCCGAATCAGGCAAGGGTGGAGGCGTTGTTCCAGGAAATGGCCCGTCATAAGGCTGCCATGGCACTGAAGGCCAGGGAAAGGGGACTGACCGGAATGGGAGAAGGTTGTCCATGTACAGGCATGCGCCATAGCAGAAAGGGTGGCGCGTCCATGCAGTAAAAATGCTTAGCAGGAAGCATGATAGGAACAACGGGGCCTTTTGGCCCCGTTGTTATTGAATACTGTCGTAAAAAAGGTCGGCCAGGCGGACGAACTCGGCTACGCTGAGGGTTTCTGCCCTGCGGATGGGATCGATATCCGCATTCAGCAGTAATGTTTCCGCCTCTTTTGTGTTTAGTTCTCTGAGCCCTGAAGAAAGACTGTTCCTGAGTGTTTTACGTCTCTGGCCGAAGGCCGCACGGACTACGTCAAACAATATTTTTTCGTTCTTTGCCTGCAAAGAAGGCTTTTCTGGAAAAAGAACCTCTATAATGGCAGAGTCGACTTTGGGCCTGGGGTAAAACAGGTGGGCCTTGACCGTTGCCAGAAGATGAATAGCACCGCAATATTGCATGATAACAGAGAGCCTTCCGTAATCACGGCCGCCCGGGGGCGCCACTATGCGTTCAGCCATTTCTGTCTGCAACATGAAAACTCCCCGCGTGATGCGGTGGCGGAAGCTCAGCAGCCGGATGAGAATCTGGGAAGAGATATTGTAGGGCAGATTGCCGATGACAAGGGTGTTCCGGCCTTCTGCCAGCATGGGCTCCAGGTCTACCTTGAGAATACTGCCGGAATGTATGGTGATGTTGCGTAAGCCTGCAACATGTATTTCTGTTTCAAGCAGGGGAATGATTTCCCTGTCCAGCTCCACCGCATGAACATGATCTGCCCTTTGGGCTGCCGGAATGGTCATGGCTCCAAGGCCGGGGCCAACTTCTATGATTGTCTGACCGCAGCCATCATGGATACCGGCCCGTTCCAGAATCATTATCGGAGTGGATGGGTCTGTGAGAAAGTTCTGGCCCATATCTTTTTTGGGCTTCATGTTCCAGGCTTTAAGAAGGGTCTGGGGTGCTGTCATTATGATGATCTTCCTCGCTGGGTAAGAGTCTGTCGGATGTGGATGCCCGGAGCAGGCGCAAGGTCAGGTAGTAGGCTCCAATGGCCACAGGAATTCCCATGATCACGCCGCCCAGGAGGGTGGCCCACAGAACCGGAACTTTCCCGTGAATAAGGTGGCCTGCTTCATGGACTTTTTCCTGCAGAGTTCCCGGGCTGTTAAAATGATAGGCAAGGGTGAGTATTTCGTTAAAACTGACACCCTGGACTCCCGTAATGGTTACGCCAGTCCAGTAGGCAGCGTAGTAAAGAAAGGGAATGGTTACGGGATTGGAAACCAGTGTACCGATGAAGGCGGCGGGTATGCTTCCCCTGAGAAGAAAACCCAGAATTACCGCGAGGATGGTGTTCAGGGGGATGGTGGGTGTCATGGAGATAAAGACACCGATGGCAAACCCCCTTGCCACAAAGGGTTTGGTGCCTCCGAGCTGTTCAAGCTGCCGATAGATATGGAGAAGGCGTTGTTTTGGCGTCATGGTACCCGGAAGGTCGGTGCATCATGGCTGTATGATGTCCGTCCGTTTAGTCTGGGCATGGAATGCTCGGTGGTGTCAGGCATGTTGTTTTGTAATCCGGTGTTGGCAAGCCGATTGGACGTTGGGATAAATTGTTATAAAATTAAATATTTACATAGCAAATGTTCCGGCGCTTTGAAAGGAACGGATATTGTTATCATGAAAATGTACGGTGGGCAAATGAATCAGTTCAAAAAAAGAAAGGCATGCCTGTTTTTTTTGATTATTATGGCCAGGCCTGATCCCTGATAGTTTCATGCAGGATCAGGATCTGTGGAAAAGTTACGGGGAGGGGCTGTCTGATAGAAGGTGATGGGAAGAATTTTTTACTTTTTTCTTTTTATGGTATTCTTTTTGAAGATATTTTTTCAGGAACAAGAATTCTTTTCTTGAATTTTTTGCAGGAAAAAGTATTTTGTTTTTATATCCGTTTTTGATTGTTTATTTTTACTGTTAACCCGTATGGTACGAGGAGTGCTCCCATGGCCAAAAAGAAAGCCGCACGTCCTGCTGTAAGTGATCTTATTGAACAGGTGCTGGATCAGCATGATATCCCTACCCGTAAAGATATTATGGCTTTAATGGACAGGATGGCGCAGTTGGAAAATCTGCTTAAACAGATTAACCTCACGGCCGGTATGCATGTTGGCGGACCCAGAAAGGCCAGCAGCAGGAAGGGCAAACGGATCGGCCTCAGTGCTTCGGATGTTGTTCTGTCTGTCATGCGTGAGCACGGTGGCCTGATTGACTTCAAGGATGTTCGTGAAAAAACCGGCTATGATGATAAAAAATTGCGAAACATTGTTTTTCGTCTGTATAAAACAGGTAAAATTCTCCGTGAAAGAAGGGGAACGTATCAGATTGCGGTATCATCGCCGGAAAATACGGTGCCCGGTCGGGGGTGAAACAGCGCCTGTTTATGTTTGATAAATCTGACCTGTCCGGTTTCCACAATATATTGGCACCACCCGTGGATGAAGGATGGGTGGGTCTGATGTTTTCCTTTGTCAACGGATTGCAAAAAGAGCTCGCTGGACAGTCGGAGCTTCTGATGGTATTTCGTTTAAAAAAGCATTGTTATGTTTAATCGTAAGGCTTTGTTTGTAAGCCGTCTGTTTTTAATGGATGATGAAAGGATTCCCTTTTTTCATGGATACAATGAAAGTTAACGGTTTGTCCATTCTGTCTGAAGGTAGTCGTATTGGCGGTTATGTGGTTGTTGGTACAGCCTCTCTTCCCGAGATCCGGGGAACGTATCATGTACTGAAACATGAGATTACGGGTGCCCGTCACGTGCACATCGCCTGTGATGATAGTGAGAATACCTTTGCCGTTGGGTTTAAAACCGTTCCTGCAGATGGGACGGGGGTTGCCCATATTCTGGAACATACGGCCCTGTGCGGTTCGGAACGTTACCCTGTGAGGGATCCTTTTTTTTCTATGATCAAACGCAGTCTGAATACTTTCATGAATGCCTTTACGGCTTCAGACTGGACCATGTATCCCTTTGCTACCCAGAATCCCAAGGATTTTTATAACCTTCTGGGTGTGTATCTGGACGCCGCTTTTTTTCCGAAGCTGGATCTTATGAGTTTCCGGCAGGAAGGCCACAGGCTGGAGTTTGACGAGGACGGCGTGTTGCAGCGTATGGGGGTTGTGTACAATGAAATGAAGGGAGCCATGAGTTCGCCCAGTCAGATCATGGGGCGCGGTCTTCTGAAGGCCTTGTACCCCGATGTGACCTATGGACATAATTCCGGTGGGGATCCGGCTTTCATACCGGATTTAAGCCATGACGATCTGCTTGCTTTTCACCGGAGACATTACCACCCCAGTAATGCCTGGTTTTTTACCTATGGGGATCTGCCCCTTGAGGAGCATCTTGCCGTCATAGAGAGGGAGGTGCTGTCCCGTTTTAGCCGTATCGACCCTGAAACGGATGTTCCTTCCCAACCCCGCTGGGAGAAACCGGTTGAAGTACGTGAAACTTACCCGGCGGTGGAAGGGGACATTTCCGGCAAAGATTGTCAGGTCGCTTTGGCCTGGCTTACCCCGGACATTCTGGATACCCGTTCTGTGCTGGGTTTTGTTCTTCTGGAGCAGATTCTTCTGGGGAATGCGGGTGCTCCCCTTCGGAAGGCTCTTATGGATTCAGGCCTGGGCACGGCCCTTTGTGATGGCGCGGGTTTTGATGGTGATAACAGGGATACCGCTTTTTGCTGTGGCATGAAAGGAATGGCCGAATCCGATGCTCTGCCGTTGGAAGAGCTGATTCTTGGAACCCTTGAAAATCTTGCGGACAAGGGTATTGAAAAAGAGCTGGCAGAGGCGGCCATTCATCTGCTGGAGTTTCAGAAAAAAGAAATTTCCAATACCCCTTATCCCTACGGCCTGAAAATGATCATGGCTGTGGCTGGTACATGGTTCCATGGAGGAGACCCTCTTAAGGTAATTCAATTTGAAGAGGACCTGGAATCCATCCGCAGGGAGTTGGAACATGGCTATTTTGAAAACCTGATCCGGCACTATCTTCTGGATAATCCTCACAGGGTGCGCTTCATGCTGGCGCCGGACACGGATAAGCAGCGAATCATGGAAGAACAGGAGCGCAGGGAGCTGGATGAGCTGGCCGTTTCCCTAAGCGAAGAAGAAAAGGATAGAATCCGTGAAGAGGCGGTGACGCTGAAAAAACTGCAGGAAAAGGAAGAAGATCTTTCCGTTTTGCCCACCCTCGAGCGGAAGGATATGGATCCTGATGTGAAGGTGGTGCGTTCTCTCAGGCAGGAGGGCCGTCTGGCTGTCTATGACGCGGCCACATCCGGTATTGTGTATACAACTCTGGCCTTCGGTCTGGGCGGGCTTCGGGAGGAGGAGCTTTCCCTTGTGCCGGTGTTCTCCCATATTCTGACCCGGATGGGCACAAAAGATATGGATTATGTGGCCGCAGCCCGGAAAATGGATGCAACCACAGGTGGTATCGGGTCCGTCAGCCATGCGCGTACACGGCTGGACAATGGCTGTCTTTCACCTTTCCTGAGCCTTTCGGGTAAAGCACTGGAGCGGAATCTTGTTCCTATGCTGGAACTCCTGGAAGCCTTTACATCCCGATATGATTTTTCGGATACGGAACGGCTTCGCAAGCTTCTTTTTGAGTACAGGGCTGCCATGGAATCGGCCGTTGTGCAGAGCGGTCATCGCCTGGCCATCTCCCTTTCGTCCCGAAACCTGAGTCCCGGCTCCGCCCTTTCAGAAAACTGGAGCGGTGTCCATCAGCTAAGGCGTATTAAAACACTGACGGATAGAATCCGGAAGGAGGGCGATGGCGTTCTGAAAGAGCTGCAGGAAAAGTTTACGGCCATGGCCGGGCAGATTTTTGTCCGGAAAAATCTGCTTTCCGCATTGGTTACGGAGAAGGAAATCCGGAATGCGGCCATGGACGGCCTGGTGGCGTTGGAGCAGAAGCTGGGCAGTGAAGATGCCGAGGCGGCCTTTGTCATGACATCGTCTCTTCCCGATCAGCCGGGATTTATCCGTGAGGCCTGGACAACGGCAACCGCTGTCAACTTTGTGGCGTCCTCCCTGTCTACCCCCCGGTTGGACCATCCGGATGCTCCGGTTCTTTCCGTAATAGCCAAGCTTCTGCGGTCGGCTTATCTGCACAGGGAGATTCGGGAAAAGGGGGGGGCTTATGGTGGGTTTGCCCTTTTCAATGCAGAAGAAGGTATTTTTTCCATGGCATCTTACAGGGATCCTCATATCCGGAGAACGCTGGATGTGTTTGAGGGAGCAGCCGGTTTTCTGGCTTCCGGGAACTTTGATGAAACCGATATAAAGGAATCCCTGCTGCAGGTCTGTTCAGAAATAGACAAACCTGATACCCCATCTGCCGCGGCCAGAAAAGCCTTTATGCGGGATCTTGCGGGCCTTTCGGATGAGGCAAGAAAGCGTTTCAAGGAAAGACTTCTGATGGTCAACCGGGATGCTGTGTGTGATGTGGCTTCCCGCCTTTTCGTAAAAGAACGGATGCATCAGGGTGTGGCGGTGATTACGGGTACGGATATACTGGCAAGGGAAGATATTGTGCCACCGCTGATTTCTCAGACTATATGATGAAAAAGGATCTCTCCCCGTATGGTTGGGGTAAAATCCATTGACAGAAAAGGGTCTTAAGCCTAAGACATAAAGAGAATGGAGTATTTCCAGGGGTTGGTGTGCTCCGCTTTGCGGTGGTTTTTCAGAATTGTTTTTGCTGAAAGCCACCGCTTGTTTTTTCGGGGTCTTCACCCCCCCCGGGGGAAGAGGAGGGCTTACGCCATGCAGGAAAGAACGATTTATATTACAGAAGTGGATCTTGAACGTGTGGAACGTCTGGTTGAGGCAACGGATAAACGGGGCAAGCTGGGCGAGCATCTCGATCGTCTGATGGATGAACTGGACCGTTGTCAGGTCGTGGGTCCTGAAGAGGTACCCGCCGATGCCATCACAATGAATTCCAAGGTGCTCCTTAAAGACCTGGCTACGGGAAAAGAGGCGGAATGGACACTGGTTTTTCCCGGTAAGGCAGATATTACGCAGAACCGGATTTCCATTCTTGCTCCTGCGGGTATTGCCATGATCGGCCTCAGGGTAGGGGATGTGGTGACCTGGCCCACACAGGACGGAGAAAAACGTCTTCGTGTGGAAGCCATCCTGTATCAGCCCGAGGCTGCGGGAGATTTCCATTTATGATGTGTCCTGCTGCACCGGTTTGATGGTGTTGTTCTCAGGGAAAAAACGTGTTTTGTCCAGTCTTTTACCCTGGAACACAAACCCGCTGACGGAAGAAGGCTTCTGTCAGCGGGTTTGTCTGTCAGCGGGTTTGTCTGTCAGCGGGTTTGTCTGTCTGAGGGGAGTTAATAAACAGTTTAAGGACAGGAGATTAAAGGGCATCCAGCGCCTTGAGTGCGGCTTCAAAATCCGGGTCCTGACCGATTTCCGGTACCAGTTCCGTGTAAACGACCTTACCCTCCTGATTGATAATCACCACAGCCCGTGCAAGAAGTCCCTTGAGAGGGCCATCTTTCAAAGTAACACCGTAGGCTTCGCCAAAGGCTGGGTTCCGGAAGGAAGAAAGTGAGGAGACGGCTGCAAGGCCTTCGCTGCCGCAGAAGCGACTGTGGGCAAAGGGAAGGTCTGCGGATATGCAGAGAACGGCGGTTTCCGGTCTCTTTTCTGCTTCTTCATTGAAGCGGCGAACGGATGAGGCGCAGACCCCCGTATCAATGCTTGGAAAAATATTCAGAACCCGTTTTTTCCCGGAGAATTCTGAAAGTCCTGTTTCACCGAGATCCGTTGTTGTGAGAGTAAAATCCGGAGCCTGACTGCCTGTTTCCGGAAGATTGCCATGGGTCTGAACAGGGTTACCTTTCAGGGTGACGGTAGCCATGAAATTCTCCTTTTGGTGTATAGGGTTAGGATGACATAAGTGTATCTTCCATGAAACATGGTCACGTAAGATGACTTCGTCAAGCCCTCGTATTGCTTTTTTTAAGGCGAAGACATGTCAGCTCTTTATGAATATAGAGGTTTGTCGGCTGCTGTATAGGGGGATGGGCAGGGATATGATGGGCACCGCCGGTGTTGTGGAGCGAGCAAAGCAAGGGGCCGTTTTTCCAGGATGCTTTTTCATGAATTGAGTAAATAGGGTTTGGGACTTTTCGGTGAAGGATCGGAAAGACTGATGACGATCAAAGCAGGGAGATGTTTGCGCAGGGAGTTGTAAGCAAATTTTTTTTTCAGGGTCACATCCACATGGAGCAGGGGGGGCTGTGATGATACCGCATAGGTTTTATGTGTGTAACATGTTTGCTTTCCTCTTCTCTTCGATGCTTCATGCATCTCTTTTCGCTAAAACCATCCTGATGGCATCTGCCCTTTCTTGGCTGAGATGAGATCCTTTTTCTGCAATGTGAAGGGTTGCATGGCCCAGTTCTCTGTAAAGGCGGCAGTGTTCCGGGCATTTTTCTTTCATGGCTTTCAGGTGACGGGTGAGGGTTTCGGTGTCACCCCTGACAAGGGGGCCGGTGAGGGCCGCCGCCGGGGACATTCTGTGAAGATTGGAGAGAGTGCCGTTTACGAGGGGGCTGAGGAAGGACATGGCCCTGCTGCTATCAATCCCTGAGGCATCCAGAAGTTCAAAGGCCGTATCCATGAGGGTGACAAGATAATTGGAGGCCACAACGGCGGCGGCATGGTACAGAACCTTTGTTTCGGCTGCTATGGTTATGCCCCTTGCCCCCAGTCGTTCTGCCATGGTCAGTCCTGTTGCCACGGCTTCCGGCATCCCCTCTACCGTTATAAGAATACTCTGAAAGGGATTGTCGGTCTGGTTGAGAGTTTTTGCAAAACTCTGCAGGGGGTGGAAAGAGCCGATGAAAGCTCCTTGTTTCGCTGCCGGAGTAAGAAGGTCTGAAGACTGGGATCCGCTGAGATGAAAGATGATCTGCCCGGGTCGGAAAACACCTTTGCAAGCCAGTTCTGAGCAGGCATGGGCAATGCTGTCGTCCGGTAAGGCGAGAAAAAGAATATCTGCTTTGTCGGCCATTGTTTCAGGGGAGAGCATGGGAATGCCCATTGTGTCGCAAGCCTCCCTTGCCGTCTCTTCCCTGAGGTCCCATAGGCCGCAAACGGGCCATCCGTTATTTTGGAGTTGAAAGGCTAGATGATGGCCTGCTCTGCCGCATCCTATGATTCCTGCGCTCTGTTTCATCGGACAGGTCCATTTTCTCAAAGTTACTGCGGGGCTAGCCGCATGGGTTGCTGAAAATTGTCTGGAATGACGGTCTCAGCCTTACCCCGATCGCGCCACAGATACAAGCATGAACTTGGGATCGGTGAAAAACCGGAAAAAGAGGTTGTTACCAGCGCCGGTAGAGAGAGTTGGCACTCTGCGCCCGATCAGCCCCGGCGGCCCCGGAGCCTGCTCTGGCTGGCGGACTCGGAAGGGGTGTTTTCTAAGGGTTCCGCAAGGCTTCTTTTTCCAGTTGAGCTGTTTTTCTGCTGCCGAGAATAACCGTATTCAGGCTGGCTATGGCTTGATAAAGGCAAGTTGACTGTCCCTGAAGTTCCTGGGCTGCGGAGGCGGTTTCTTCCGAATCCGCGGCGTTCTGCTGGGTGATCATGTCCATTTGGGCAACGGCTGTATTGACCTGGCCGATTCCCTGGGCCTGTTCTTCGGATGCTTCTGCAATTTGTGCTACAAGGGGAACGGAGCTTTCCATCCTATTGCGCATACTGTCGAAATTTTTCGTAAGTTCTGCTGCTGCCTCCGTCCCTGCTTCAATTTTTTCTATGGCTGTTACAATGAGCCGGGTGGTATCACCGGCTGCCCGTGCAGAGCGGTGGGCAAGCCTGCGGACTTCATCGGCCACAACGGCAAACCCTTTGCCTGACTCACCGGCCCGTGCGGCCTCCACAGCCGCATTCAGTGCCAGCAGATTGGTCTGGAAGGCAATCTCTTCGATGGTCTGAATGATATTTCGTATTTCATCACTGGACGCATTGATCTCTATCATTGTGGCAGACATATGCTGTGCCGATATGGCACCGGTTCGGACGTGGTTGCGGACCTCCTGCATGGACGTATTGGTTTCTTTTGAGTTTTCCATATTGCGTTGTGCCATAGCGGCCAGCTCTTCCAGAGCGGAAGAGGATTCTTCCAGAGAAGCTGCCTGCTCGCTGGTCCTTTCAGCAAGGGCCATGCTGGATGCTGACATGTGGCTGGAGATCCCGGAAACTGTACCGGCCATGGACTGGAGATCTCTGGAGATGCTTCGGATGCGGGTTACAATGCGGCTGACGGTGAAGCGAATGATGACAGACAGAAAGATGGCAAACAGAAGAATACCTGCTCCCATGAAGGCTTCTGCCCTGTGAGTGAACCGGAGGGATGCGGCTTCGGTTTCGGCCATTTTGTCAAGGAATGCAGTGGTGTCGAGTATGAATGCGAGGACGCCGACCTGTTTTTCGGAGAAATCATGTACTGGCATGAGGGCAATCCGGTATCCGCTCCTGTTCAACGAAACGGAAGTGTTGCGGCAGCGGTCAAGATCCTCTTTGCGAATCATGAAGGGCAGCTGGTTGCCCTGAGTGGATGCGGCAAGAACATAGGCCTCTTGAAGACGGGGGTACTCTCTTTCGTTTCTAAGATTTTCAGCCGTGCCCAGCAGCTCGGCATTCATGAAAAGGCTGAAATTTTCATTGTCATTGTCTTTCAGCAGGGTCAGAAGCGGATTGTAGGCAGAAAGGGACTCAACGCTTCCAAGGATAGTGCCTTTTTGATCTTTTATGGGGACAACGCCTCGAATGACAAAACCTCCCCTGCCTACCTCAAGACCTGTGAGGGGTTTGCCCTCCCGGTTAACCTGAACCACCGTCTGCCGGAAGGAAGAAAGGTCATCGGTAATATCCATCCTGATTCCGTTTTGCACAGTCTGCCAGCCTTCCCGCCATGTTCTGGCAAGACTTTGGGCCGGTGGAATGTGGAAGTGGATCTGGAGGGGGGCAAAATCTGTATGAATGGTGTGCCCTTTCTGGAAGCCGCTGATATGGTTTTTCAGTATGGCGCGGGCCTCGCGGCAATAGGGATCCTGTTCATCCAGAGGATTGCCCTTATGGGCAAGCTTGTAAGCATTGAGGACCTCTGGCGTTGCGCTGAAAAGGGACGCCTGTTCCAGAGCCCGTGCTTGAAGGGAGGAAAAAAGTCCTTGGTACTGGGCTGTTTTGCTTTGAATGTATTGATCCAGGGACTCCGCATGTATTTCCATAAGATCGGTCATATGGCGTTGGGAAAGCGTATGGAGAAGAAACCAGAGGCTCCCATACCCGACAATGGCTGCAAGGACGAGGGCTGCCAGCATGGGCGTCATGATGCGGTTTTGCAATCCCTTTGCTTGTTTCATTACGAACCTCTTTTCTCCCCGATTGGCCCAGAGAGATTTGTCTGTGAGGGAAAACCCCTGACTCAGGGGCATCGCAATTATGTGGAAAAGGGTCATGGAAATGACCGGGACCATACATGAAAGGATGAATGCAAGAGTTTACTTGCAAAAGAGCACGACGGTATACCGATGTTTTTGAAAGGGAATAAATAATTTATAAAATAGATTTTTTATGGAGGAAGGGCAAGGTTTTTTGGTGGGGCTTTTTTACGGAAGTGCATACAAAAACCTCCCGCCGGGAACCGACGGGAGGCGTATAAAAACCAACTGCACACCGAAGTGTGCAGGGATTATCTTGTGGCTCCCCAGCACGGATTTGAACCGCGGACCCAGTGGTTAACAGCCACTTGCTCTGCCGACTGAGCTACTGGGGAGCATGCAATTTCTGCCTTGCAGCAGAACGAGGCAACTTATACGGGTTTCCTGGCGTGCTGTCAACTATAAAAAATAAATTTTTTATAGTTGATCGTAAGTCTTTTATTTTTAGATAAAAAATATTTGGTCATGGCAGTGGGGTGCCATTCAGCCTGGGTTTTGTGGTGGCACGGAATGTTCGCTGGCATGGCTCTCTTTTGGTTTTATGGCTCAGGATGCTATGCCGTTTCGTATGAAGAGACTTGCAATGTAGGTGGCATAGAGAAACAGCATAAAAAGACCTTCTCCCCGGTTAATGGACCGGCGTTTACCTGTGAACATAAAGATAAACAGCAGAATGTTAGACAGGATGACCAGTCCGATATCCACATTGTTGTGCATGGAAAAGGGCAGGGCCTTGATGGTGGCACTGATGCCCAAAACAAAGAAAATATTGAAGATATTAGAGCCTACCACGTTGCCGACGGCTATGGCTGCATTGCCCCTCCATGCTGCCATGGCAGAAGTGGCCAGCTCGGGAAGGGACGTACCGATGGCCACAATGGTGAGGCCGATGATATCATCGGCAACGTTAAAATCCCGGGCTATTACTACGGCAGAAGCCACAATCCAGTCTCCTCCAAGGGCCAGCCCTATCATGCCGAGCACAACATAAACCCATGACTTGATGGGACCAAAGCTGGCTTCCGAAGGAGGGTCCAGCCGCCGGTCGTTTCCCTTGGACTGGGAAAGGTTGTAGGAGTAGTAGGAGAAAATCATGAAAAATCCCAGAAAGGCAAGGCCATCCGTCCGGGTCAGCTGGTTGTGAAGGGCACCGTCAAAAAAGACATCATTGACAGCAACGGCAAGCATGATGCCGCCGAGAAGGCTTAAGGGGATTTCTGCCCATACCGTACCTTCCTGAACCTTAAGGGGGGCAATGGCTCCGGCAAGCCCCAGTACAAGAAGGGTATTGGCGATATTGCTTCCCAGTACGTTGCCTACGGCGATACCGGAATTATCCGTAAGGCTTGCATAGATATTGACAAAGAGTTCGGGGAGGGACGTACCCAGAGCAACAATGGTCAGGCCGATGACAATGCTGGGTACCTGAAAGCGCCGGGCGATGCTGACGGCACCGTTCACAAGAAGGTCGGCGCCTTTGATAAGGAGGCTGAGACCAATGACCAGTTGCAGGTATACCATGATAGACCTCAGGAGGCTTGAAAGAAGCATGCAGGTATTGCTGGGGCACACTTTGCGGAGTTCGGGTTGCCGGGTAAAGGGTTCGCGGTGCTGGCCGGAAACAAGGGAGTGATTCTCTGCCGCCTTCTTTAAAAAAGAGGGAGGCAGAGAAAGCGGAAGCGGTCATGGGGCCGGAATGTACGGCGTAAAGTCTTTTACATGGCGGGTCAGGACCACGAAGCCACCCGTCTCAAGGCTTTTGACGGCAGTATCCAGATCCCTGGCTGCCACGCGCATGACCAGCTGGAATACGCCGGGGTGTTCTTCCACCGGCCAGGATATGAGACTCTGGATATTGATCCCTTCGGTGGAAAGAATTCGGGCAATCTCTGCCAGAGCTCCCAGACGGTCACGGATGATAACCTGAAAGCGAACGGAGCCTTCGGCAATGCCGATGGCATCCAGCAGTACCTTGAGTACATCAGTCCGGGTGATAATCCCTACCAGCCTGTCATTTTCCATGACGGGCAGCGAGCCGATTCGTTTTTCCTGTATGATCATGGCCGCGCGTTCTATGGTGGTGTCCGGTGTGATGGTGACGATTTTTTTGCGCATAATCATTGCCATGGTCACTTTGCTGAGCAGGTAGTTCAGCTCATGGCTGGAAAGGCTTGTGGCCGATGAAGCCCAGTGCTGGCGGAGATCCCGATCCGAGACCACTCCCACCAGTCTGCCGTCTTTGTTGACTACAAGCAGATGCTCGATGCCCTTCTGGTCAATGAGTTCCCGAGCCTCTGCAAGGGGCATTTCCGGCGGGACAGTGACGAGATCCGTGCGCATGATGCGGCCAATGTACATGCAATCCTCCTTGGGCTTATTTTTTATCCCTGCAGTTCGGTTTCAACCCGAACCCCCAGCTCCTGCAGCTGGGCCGGTGCCGCTGCGCTGGGTGCTCCGGTAAGCAGGCAGGCGGCTTTCTGAGTTTTGGGGAAGGCGATAACATCCCGTATGGATGCCTGTCTGGTGAGCAGCATGACAAGGCGGTCAAAGCCGAAGGCCATGCCTCCATGGGGAGGGGCTCCGGATTTCAGGGCATCCACGAGGAAACCGAATTTGTCTTCATAATCTTCGCGGGAAAGGCCCAGCACATCAAATACCTTTTGCTGCATTTCCGGTTGATGGATACGGATGGAGCCGCCTCCGATTTCATTGCCGTTGAGTACGAGATCGTAGGCCCTGGATTTGGCGGCAAGGGGGGCAGAATCGAGTTTTGGGTAGTCCTCCTCCTGGGGTGCCGTAAAGGGGTGGTGAAGGGCGACCAGTCGTTTTTCCGTTTCGTCATACTCAAACATGGGAAAACGGGTCACCCAGACAAAGCGGAAAACGGAATCATCCACAAGCCCCAGTTTTTCACCCAGATGGTTTCGGAGGTTTCCCAGGGCTTCGTTGACAACGGAAGATCTGTCCGCCACAAAAAAGACAATGTCTCCGCTTTCCATGTCGAGGCGGCTTACCACTGCGGCCTTTTCTTCCTCTGTAAAAAACTTGGCAATGGGAGACTGCCACTCCCCGTCTTCCTTCACTTTGATCCATGCAAGACCCTTTGCCTTGTAGATGGACACAAAGTTAGTGAAATCATCAATTTCCTTACGGGTAAAGCCGCCGCATCCTTTGGCATTGATGGCTTTAATCATGCCTCCTTTGGATGCCACATCGGCAAAAACTTTGAATCCCACTGTTTTCATCATTTCCGTGAGATCCACAAGCTCCAGTCCAAAGCGCAGGTCCGGTTTGTCCAGGCCATAGCGGCCCACAGCCGTTTCATAATCCATACGTTCAAAGGGCGTTTGAATGTCCATGCCCAGTACTTCTTTGAATACGGCGGATACAAGGCCTTCGCCAATGTCCATCACATCGTTTTCACCCACAAAGCTCATTTCCAGGTCAATCTGGCTGAATTCAGGCTGGCGGTCGGCCCTCAGGTCTTCATCCCGGAAGCACTTGACAATCTGGTAGTAGCGGTCAAAGCCCGCGATCATGAGCAGCTGCTTGAAGAGCTGGGGGCTTTGGGGCAGGGCATAAAAATATCCCCGGTTCACCCGGCTGGGTACGAGATAGTCCCTGGCTCCTTCGGGTGTACTGCGGGTGAGGAAGGGGGTCTCTATGTCCAGAAAACCTTGGGAGTTAAGGAAGTTGCGGATCGCCTGTCCTGTTTTGTGGCGTGTGATGATGTTCCGTTGCAGGTTGGGTCTGCGGAGATCCAGGTGGCGGTACTGCAGGCGGATGGTTTCGGATACTTCCGCATTTTCTTCAATGAGAAAGGGTGGCGTTACTGCCGTATTGAGAATGCGCAGCTCATCGGCCATAACTTCAATGGAGCCGGTTTTCAGGGTGTTGTTTCCCATCCCTTCGGGTCTGGCCATGACAATGCCACGGATGGCAAGGACGAATTCAGATCGGATTCCGTGGGCTGCGGCATGGACTTCCGGGTTCCGCTCAGGGTTGAAGACCACCTGGGTTATGCCTTCTCTGTCCCGCAGGTCCACAAAAATCACGCCGCCATGGTCCCGTCTGCGCTGAACCCAACCCATGAGAACAACGGAGGAACCTATATCCTTACTGCCAAGGGCTCCCAGGTGATGGGTGCGTCGCATATCTTGAAGTGTATCAGGCACGAAAGTTCTCCTTCAATAAACCGTAAAAAGATGGGATGTAAGAGGTCTTTGCCGAAGTATGCTCCGGCGTGAGCAGATTGATTTCCGGATCAGGCTTTCCGGAAACCCTGAACCAGGGTCTGGATAAGACCTTCCATGGAAACGGTTTCCTGCTCTCCTGTTGCCATGGATTTCAGTGTCACGCTACCTGTGGACAGCTCATTGTCTCCCATGATGACGACAAGGGAAGCGGCCAGCCGGTCGGCGCGCTTCATGAGGGCCTTGAGGCTTCTGCCGGAATAATCCGTTTCAGAATGAATACCCTGTTCCGCAAGCTGCATGCAGAGGTCAAAGGCTTTTTCCATGGCCTTTTCTCCCAGAGGAATGAAAAAGACATGGGGTGGGCATTCTTCGGGCGGAAGGGTCTGGGCGATGACTTCCACCAGCCGGTCAAAACCTATGGCAAAGCCTATGGCTGGAATATCCGGTCCTCCAAGAGTTTTGACCAGGCCGTCATATCGACCGCCTCCGGCTACGGAACTCTGGGCCCCCAGCATATCGGTCTGCAGTTCAAAGGCGGTGCGTGTATAATAATCCAGGCCACGGACCAGTCTTTTGTCCACTTTGTAGGAAATATCCCTTTTGTCCAGTTCTTTCCGTACGGTGGCAAAGTGTTCAGCACAGGGCTTGCAGAGTTTATCCAGCAGTTCCGGAGCCTGGGCCATGGCCTTTCGGCAGGATTCGTTTTTGCAGTCCAGTACGCGAAGAGGGTTTTTATCCCTGCGGCGCAGGCAGTCATCGCAGAGTTCGGAGGCTTTCTCTTCAATGAAGGCCTTCAGATTTTCCCTGTAAGGAGGACGGCAATCCGGGCAGCCCAGAGAGTTGACATGGGCAGAAATGCCCGTAACCCCCAGTCGTTCAAGGAGGCTTGCCAGCATCAGTATCATTTGGGCATCCACGTAAGGGGAGGCGATGCCGAATGCCTCCACGTCAATCTGGTAAAACTGGCGGTAGCGGCCTTTCTGGGGCCTTTCCCTGCGGAACATGGGGCCGATGGTATAGAGTTTCCGGATGGGTTCTGTCCCCGACAGTTTGTGCTGAATGTAAGCACGCACAACGGAAGCCGTGGCTTCCGGTCGCAGCGTCAGGCTCTCTCCCCCGCGGTCGGTGAAAGTGTACATTTCTTTTTCAACAATATCGGTGGTTTCACCGATGCTGCGGGCAAAAAGTTCTGTTTTTTCGAGAATGGGCAAACGGATTTCATGGTAGCCATGGCTTTCAAAAAGCCTGCGGGCTTCTGTTTCTATGCGTTGCCACAGACGGCCTTCCGGTTGCAGAATATCTTTAAAACCTCGAATCAGCTGAATCATGGGACTCCATCCTGAACAATCCGTATCCCCAAAAGGATGTTTTTGTATCACATAAAGTAAGCATAACCTATTTTTCTTATCGCAGGCCCCCTCAAGCGTCAACCGGATTCCTTGAAATACGGCTGCTTTGTGCAGGATTCCAACCGGGGCTTGACATGGGAAGTCTGCGGAGATAGGCAAAGGGACAAGGTTTTTTCTATATCAGGTACCTTGATGAAAGGTAAAGACCATTACCGTAATCCATGGAGGAAGTGGGGCATGGCATCTGTAAGCACCACGCATCTTGTGAAGATGAAGGCTGAGGGTACAAAAATTGTTGCGGTTACAGCCTATGATTTCCCCTTTGCCCGGTTGGCGGATGAAGCCGGTGTGGATGTGATTCTTGTGGGCGACTCTCTGGGTATGGTGGTTCAGGGGCAGAAAAATACGCTTCCCGTCACCATGGAAGAAATGTTGTATCATACCAAAATGGTATCCCGAGGGGTTACAAGATCCCTTGTGGTGGGAGACATGCCTTTTTTATCCTATCAGGCGGATGTGTGTGAAGCCGTGCGCAACGCAGGGCTTTTTTTGAAGGAAGCGGGCGCAGCGGCTGTGAAGCTTGAGGGAGGAGCTGGTGTTTCTGAAACCATACGGGCCATGGTGGATGCGGGTATTCCCGTACAGGCCCATATTGGTCTCACGCCCCAGAGTGTGCATGCCATGGGGGGATACCGGATACAGAGAGATGAGAACCGGCTGGTAGATGATGCGCATAAAGTGGCTGAAGCCGGTGCCTTTTCCATCGTTCTGGAAGGAATTCCCGCACCCATAGCCCGGAGGATTACGGAAGAAGTGGGGATTCCCACAATCGGAATCGGAGCTGGGGTGCATTGTGACGGGCAGATACTTGTCATGCATGATCTGTTGGGACTGAACCTTGGGTATATGCCGAAATTTACCAGGATGTTTGCCGACCTGAAAGGGGAGAGTCTGAAGGGTTTCCGCGCTTATGGGGACGCTGTCCGAGAAGGGAGCTTTCCTGGGCCCGACCACAGTTATCAGTAATTTTACGTAAGGTCTTGCAAAGGCAGGGTTGTGGGCATATACTCATAACAAGCTCGAAAAGACTGTCTCTGTGTCAGCGACAGGAGAAATCTTCGGGCAGAAAAGGAGGTCATATGCCAGGTATGAACGGACAGGGCCCTGCGGGCATGGGATCCCGGCCCGGCAGAGGTCTGGGACCCTGCGGTTTGGGAAAACGTAAGGATGAAATGCGTGAGGGACTGGCGCAGACGGGAACGCTGCAGGGTGGCAGGGGCATGGGTGGCAGGAGAGGTAGCCGACGCTTCTGCCGTGGGGCCGGATACGGTGGCCCCGCCGTGCCGGAACCATCATCCTCTTCCGGCCCTGACGAAGTCTGAGAATTCGCAGGGCAGAAGAACATTTTTTCAGGGTACGCTTCTGCGGAGGCTTGCCCGTGCAGAGAGGAGGCTGCCACATTGGCAGTCTCCTTTTTTGTTGCCAAAGGAGGGGCTGCAGCTGTAAAGAAAACTGCTTAGCATTGTTTCCCTTTTAATGAATCAGAGGTCTGCAGTTTTTTTCAGCAATGTGCGCGGGAGCCTGCAGGAAAAGTGCTGTCCGGTGACAGGTGAGCTGTTTCATGGCGGGGATGCCATTGCTGTTCCTTCGGTGAGGTGGTCATGGCTCTTGTTCAGGAATATCCTTGTTTTGAAGAAGAAAATTTTAAAGAATATGGAGAGGGAGTTCAGAGGCTTTGCTATGCAGAAGGTGAGAAGGCCAGAAAGGGAATGGATGAAAGACGGCGTATTCTTACCTCCCTAGCAGGAAAAGTGGTGGACGGGTGTAAGGGTACCAAGCCGGATATGTCAAGGTTATCACCAGGGTGTGCTTTGTGTGCAGCGGGAGAATGGTCCTGCCTTTTTATTAATGGGAAGTGTAATGGATCCTGTTTTTACTGTCCTGCGCCCCAGAATGAGGAAAGTGTTCCCGCTTCCCAGGGTCTGAATTTTCTTTTGCCCGATGCCTACGCAGACTATGTGGCTGGTCTTGGATTTCGGGGGGTGGGGTTTTCCGGTGGAGAACCCCTTCTGACCCTTGGCAGAACCCTTGATTACATTCGGGCTGTCAGGGACCGGATGGGGCTGGGCATACATCTGTGGATGTATACCAATGGTATTCTGGTGAGCCGTGAAAACCTGAAAGCACTGGCACGGGCTGGCCTTGACGAAATCCGTTTTGACATAGGTGCCATGGATTACCGTCTTGACAGGGCGGCCATGGCTGCGGATTTTTTGCCCGTGGTGACCGTTGAAATTCCGGCCGTTCCGGAAGAAGAAGCCCGGCTGATGGTGAAGATACCGGAAATGGCAGCTGTGGGTATCCGTTACCTGAACCTGCATCAGTTGCGTCTTACACCTCATAATTTTAAGCGTATGGCCAGCAGAAGGTATACCTATATCCGAGATGCACATCTTACGGTCATGGAATCTGAGATTACAGCCCTTCGTCTTTTGGCTATGGCAAGGGATATGGATCTCCCACTGGGGGTTAATTACTGCAGCTTTGCCTTTAAGCACAGATTTCAGCAGGCTGCTTTGCGCAGGAAAACATCGCCGATGGCGGCCTTTTCCGATGAAGGGCTGACGGAAAACGGTTATCTCCGTCAGCTCACACTGGAAGGGCCAGTGCTGTATCTGGAAGAAGAGGCTGCCCGGCTTGGAAAAATTGGCGCAGATCCCGGGCTGTACCGTTTGACTGCACGAAAGGACGGGTTACGGATCAGCTCGGAGCTGGCCGGTATTGTCCGGCCCGGACCCTGTACAGGCAGGTTGCTGTATTCCGGAGTTCGTTTGATGAACATGGAAGAGGCACCCCTTGGGGCCAAAGAAATGCAGTTCGGAGAGCATTGTCGCATGGGTCGGGTCCGATTGCCTGCGGTGGATCCTATTGTTCTGGGGAAGGAAGACCTGAAGGCTTTTCTTACATGGTTGGCCGTTCCATCAGAGGGCGCTTTACCGGAGAAGGCTTTGCCCTTTGAAGCTGTCCTGCCGGGGCTTCAGGCTTATGCCTGAAGCCCCGGCAGGAGGGGGTGTTTCAGTCTTTTTTGATGGTTCGGATCATGGTCTCAAGGCTTTTTCTGAAAATATCCCAGTCTGCAGGAGGCATGTCGCCTGTGAGGATCCATTCAAGGGCATAGTGGAAGCCAAGATAATCATAAGTGAAAATGGCGTGTTTTTTCCGCAGATAATCGATGGCCGGCCGACACATGAAGCCCAGGCATACGGGACTCTTATGATCCTTCAGCCGACAGCCTGTGCTGCCGTGGTATTCACAGGGACTGACGCCGGAATTTTCTGGCTGATTTTCCGGTTTGCCATAAAGCTCGTGGCGTCTGGATCGGAGCAGATCAAAGGAGGGATGGTCCAGGTCGTAGATCGTATGATACCTGTCCCTGCAGCAGGCTGCCACGGGCAGCCCTGGCGTAAGAGAGAGGAGGCGGGGAATACAGACGGCCGTACAATAGTCAAAATATGTATAGAAATGATGTAGCAGGCTTTCTGCTTCAAGGTAGCGGTGCAGACAGGCCTCAGGGCTTTTCTCCATGGCTTGCTCCCAGACAGGATGATTTATGGGCTGCCTGTTTCGGGGAATCGGTGCAGCCGTATTTTCTGCTGGGAAGTATCCGAAAGGAAGAGGCCTTGTCAAGCAGGTCCCCCGGAAAAAGATTCCGGAGGTATCCCGGGGAAGGACACCTCCGGAGCAGGAGGGAAGGGGTGGAGAAACACCAGCTGGCACATAGGAAGGCGATCCATACGTGTTTGCAGGTGGAGAGGCATGCACAGCCTTACGGGGAGAGCGGGCTGTGCATGGGAGGGCCGTCAGGCCGCGTTGCGCCGTTCACTGCAGCAGGTGCCGCCGCTGCCGCATCCGTTCTCACAGTTGCAGCTATCGCCGCAGCATGAAATTACCTGATCCTCATTTTCTTCTTCAAGTGCTTCCAGAAGATGGGGTCGCTGAAGGCCGTTTTCTTCACTGTCTGGTACAAAGCCTTTCCCCTGGCAGTGGGAGCAGAGACAGCCGGAAAGAACGATTCTTGTAACTCCTGCTCCCATGGGTACCAGCTGAAAGGGGATCTGATGGGCAGCCATGTAACCTACCAGCCACTTGACAAAGATTTCGTTTTTGAGGTCAATGGAGGAAAAACTCCCTTGGGCCAGCTGGGTGATCATGCGGATCTGGAAACTTCGCATCACCTTAGACTGTTTTTTGGTCATCAGTTTTCTCCTTTTGTCTGACGGCATGGGGCCGGAATTTTTGCAGAATCAGGCTGCGTCGGCGATTTCATCGGCCCAAGAGAGGACCTCTTTGCGGGCATCATCCGGATCCCCGTCTACTTTGAGGCCATCCGCAATCAGAATACCTCCTGTCTCTTTCACTCGGTCCTCAATGGCATCAACTGCACCACAGAAATAGGTATAGGAACTGTCTCCGCAGCCGAAGACGCCGATTTTTTTTCCTTTGATGGGTGCATTCGTGAGACTGTCATAGAAGGGAATAAAATCGTCCTGGAGTTCAATTTCTTCCTCGCCCCATGTAGAGCAGCCGAGCAGGATAATGTCATAATTCTTCAGTTCATCCGCTTGGGTGTCTGTCACATTTTTACATGTGATTTTCAGCCCTTTAGAAACAAGCTGCTTTTCTATCATGGAAGAGAGGGTTTCTGTGTTACCTGTGGTGGAGCCGTAAACGATAAGAGCAGTGGTCATTAGCTTGTCCTTATTGGTGTATGGTTGTCGTATTTTTTTAGTCGAGACAAAAACTACCGAAAGAAGAGTTTTGTGTCAATAGTTTTTTTAGCTGCGGCTAAAAAAGAGCTTTATTTT
Organism: Desulfobotulus pelophilus; assembly: GCF_026155325.1. Classification (NCBI taxonomy): domain Bacteria; kingdom Pseudomonadati; phylum Thermodesulfobacteriota; class Desulfobacteria; order Desulfobacterales; family Desulfobacteraceae; genus Desulfobotulus; species Desulfobotulus pelophilus. Next base: position 61,070 of record NZ_JAPFPW010000003.1, read on the forward strand.
TCTTCTGCTGCCTTTGAGAACCTGTTCCCAGCAATCAGCGGATTGGAAACGGAAGGACTTTCTTCCTCCTGCAGCGCTGTTTTTTCCAATGCTGCGGTTATGGCAGACCGGCTGGATGAATCCAGCATGCGCAGGCACTTGCCGTGTTTCCGGCAGATTTCCTTTACAAGCCCGCAGGCTCCGTGGCTGTTGCAGTTGACAGGGCATAAAATGATATCGGACCGTCTTACACGGGCTTCCAGTGTCTGCTTGCCCCCATGGATACAGCCGTCATGATACTCAAATTGCCCCCCTGTTGTTTCAACGGCATTTCTGTAAAGGGGCCGCATGCAAGGTCTCCCGCCAACGACGAGAACGCGTTTGTATCCGAGGTCGGGCACTTCAGCCTTGGGCGGGAAAGGGCGGAGTGCATGGGGCTTGGTCTGCTGAATGGGTGTTTCTGCTGGTTCTGAACCGGAAATCTGGGGGGCTTTGCGCCATTCTGCCCTTTCCGTTTCCAGTTTTTTGACCCGCTGGTTCAGTGCCTGGTTTTTATCCTGAAGGCGCTGAAGCCTTTCTGAAAGATTTTCCAGAGATTCCTTTGCTGTCTCTTCTCTTGGGCTTGAGGTGCTTGTGTTCGTTTCAAGACGCTGCCACTTTTCGAGTTCTGCCGTTTTTGCCATCAGGGTGTCGGTTTTTTCTTTCAGATTTTTTTGGATACGGCGGGAAAGTTCTTTTTCTTCCGCAAGGAGTTTTTCCAGTCGTACAATCATGCGTCTTGATTCCAGCAGGTCACGTTTTGCGGTGTGGCCGAGCATGTGCAGGGTTCCGAAGACTTCCGCCTGCAGAGACTGGGATATATTGGACCGGCAGGCAATGATATAAAGGGGAAGTTCCAGTTCACCGGTCTGAATTCCTGTTTCCCAAAGCTTTCGTATCGCAGATTCGGGGCTGTGCAGCCATTCGGTTGCGCTGGTGAGATATTTTTTCTTGAGAAAAGTGTCAATCCTGCGGGCTACCCGTGTTGGTGCGTCAATATTTTCCATCACTGCGGCATGAAGGGATGCGGGACAAATGCGGCGAACATTGAATCCGGCTTTTTTCAGAAGATGATGATGGTCATCAATGGAAAGGCATGTCCCAACCAGAGGGCATTTCATGGACTGGGGTATTTCCCAGAGGGAGGCAAAGTGCGCTCCTTTGGAGGTCCAGTTCTCTGCGGGGATGAAAGTTTCAAGGGCAGCGCGGGAAAAGTTGGGCGGCATCGGTGTCATGGGGACTCCTGTGAGAGTTTTTAGTGTATTTTACATGGGCAATAAAGTTTGTGTCAACTAAAAAAATAAATATCAATAAAAACATCGGGCGTAGATGTCCGTGACATCCGTTGTTTTATAGCTTACGGATTGGAGGATCGGGGGTAGTAAGACGTCAGGGTGTTTGTGCTATCTTATTTTTTCAAGGGGTTATGGTTGTTTCAATTGGTCGGGGACCCGGATAAAAGATGCTGATCCCGAAATCATCACCGGTGTTGAGGATTCCGTCGGCCCCATGGCAGATAAGCTGAAAGCCTCTCCCGTCCGGGGTTCTTATGTAGGAGAGCCCATTTCCCCATCGGTCTATGGGCATTTGCTTCTGCATGTTGTGGGGAAATTCTCTGGTAAGCCATGAACCCAGTTCTTCAGGAGGCGGGTAAAGACCTGTCTGGAGGTAGTGTTTTTCCAGTGCAAAGGCAATTTCCTGAATGTGGTTTCGCGTAAGAATTTCACGCAGGGTATTGGTTATGCCATGGACAAGGATGTCTGCAGGAGCTGTCCATACCTGAAATAGAAGGAGGATGCCAGCCAGATAAAAAAGAAACCGCAGGTGAGATTTTCTGAAAGGGGGAACGATCTTTCTCATTTCAATGGTATAGCAGCGGTTGTGGGATAATGCCAAGGGGAAATGCATCAGGCGGTTGGCTCAATGGAGAACTCTCGTACCATCATTGATGCATTTTTTAATAAAGAAACTTTCCTGGTTTTTTTCTGGCTGCGTCTGTCTCAACAATTATGCATAGAGGGGATTTCCATGGGAACTTTGCAGGACTCTGTGGTTAGTGGTCCATCACACGGAGGGTGGACGGGTAGAGCCGAACGCCCCGGAAAGGGGCGTTTTCGGTGGCAGGTCAGGAGCTGTGTGGCCCGTCAGAAAGGAACCACAAGTATTTTTTCCGCATCTTCAATTCTGAGGATAAGGTGATATCCTTTAATTTTTATGGTAAGATTTTCGCTTTCCTTTTCGATGTTCTCCACTTCCACCACGTTGCCAGGACCGGCTTCAATGTCATTCAGATGGCGGAGTGCGGAAGGCCGTCCTTCAAGGCTGGAGAGAACACCTTTCTCACCGATCTTAAGTCTTGAGAGAGGGATGAGATTTTTTTCGGAATCCTGAATAAAGTCCTTTTTTTCTTTTAACTCATTGACGCAGTTGGAAAGGCAGGTCTCACATCCACCGGCTTCCAGCCTTTCACAGTGGCGGCTGAAACCTTTGATCCAGTCTGCTCCTCCACGGGGACAAATATCCACAAACTCCACAAATTGAATCAGCCGGTCCAAAATATTGGGAGAAATGGCATGCTCCATTTTGCAGGCAGCATCTTCGGCTTCGTCTATGGGAATAAGCAGGATTTTTGTAAAAAAGTCTTTGAGAGCCTCATGCCTGCGCACAACGTCCCTGGCCAGCTCTGCACCTTTGGCGGTAAGGGTAATGAGATCGTAGGGTGCATAATTGATGTAGCCTTTTTCCGAAAGGGAACGAAGGGCACCGGTAACAGATGAGTTGTTGACATTCAAGCGCTGGGCAATATCTTTTGCGCGTGCCGCCTGTTTTTCCGCAACCACATGAAAGATGGTTTCAAGGTAATCTTCAAGACTTGCGCTTAACTTTTCAGATTCAGACATAATATATTCCTGGGCTTGGATTTCGACGCGGACGCTGTTGGCCCTGGTATCCTGGAGAATTCGGGTGACGTATGAAGTAGCCGTTGAGAAATTCCCTTTTTCAGGGTAAGTATCATCAACCATATCTACCATCTTCGGGTTTGGCTTTTTTGTCAAGCCTTAAAATGGTGAAAGGCGCAAGAAAATTTTAATGAGACGGGTGTTTTATCCTGCTTATGCGTTCTGCATGCGGATACTCCAGCTGGGTTCTCCTTCATAATCGGTGGTCTGTATTTCCGTGAAAATCATATTGCGGGCTTTTTCTTTAAGAGTCATCTGAGATTTTCCGCCTGTGATACGGGTGCCTGAGGAGATGTTGCCCTTTACTTTCAGTATGGGTTTGGGCCGGTTGGTCTTGCTCCATTGGAGCAGTGCTTTATATTCATTCCGGACTTCCTCTATCTCGCCAACCAGTAGTTCCGCATTCCGCTGTGCCTTGAGTATGGTGTCCAGGGTCTGGTCCTGCTGGGCAAAAAGCTGACTTGTCTGTGTTTCTGCCTCTTCAATGGCCTGTCGGATATGAAGGAGGTGCTGGGAAATGGACGCCGCCTTGTCCCCGGCATGGGGAAGGGCGGCGGACAGTTTCTGAATGAGGTTCTGGTTTTTGTCCACTATCTGTGCTTTTTCCGCAATATGACGGTGAAGGTCTTCCTGACGTTTTTTCTCTCCCTGTATGGTTTTCTGCGTTTTTTCGAGATCTTTTTTCAGCTCTTCAGTTCTGGACCGGAGTCTTGTGATTTCGCTTTGCACATAAAAATCAACACCAATAAAAATATGGGAAGGCGCCGCTACTTCTGTGCCTACTTCATAAATCTCTATCCCTCCCCTGGCGGCTGCTTCACTGGCGATAAGCTTGCCCTTGGGAAGGACCACCCGGCTACTACTGCGGACAACGGAGGTTATGATTTCTTTTTCCACAAGGATATCACCAAAAGCTATAATTTCTGAGTCCACCACAAATTTGGCCTGCACCATGCCGCCAGCCCTGATTCTGGAGCCAATAATGCCTCCATTGATCACGAGGTCGCCTTCCACTTGCACATCTGCATCGTTGATTCCGGTAGCGGAGGCTGATGAAGCCTTCACCTGAAAGCCCGGCTGAACACTTCCTTTGATACGGATGGCTCCGTTAAAGGAAACATGGCCGGTTTTGAGGTCCACGTCTCCGTCAATGGACATTTCCGGGAAAACGGAAATCTTGCCTCCCAGAGTGCTATGGGGCTGACCATCGATAAGGGCATGGGTGCTCTGGCCGTCAAGGCTGAGCTCCACACCATTCCCCGCCCTGATTTCCACGTCTGTGGGCTCCCGCGGGGGAGCCTCCTCTCCCGTGACCTTGACACCGGGTTTGCCGTTTACCGGTGGTATTCTTTGGCCGAGGTGGCTTCCCTTTTGGACAAAAGGAACTTCGCCCCGGTCAAAATAGTCGATGTTGCCTTCCTCATCAATCTTACCGGCTTTCAGATAGTCCGGGTCAAAGCCGTAGCGGATGTGACCGTCAATGGGTTCTTTCGGAGGGTGTCCTTTGGCCGCTTCAAAAGGTTCTGTCCGAAGGTGGGGGGTTTCCAGCCAGCTTCGCAGCTCGTTGTCCGGCCGGAGGCCAAACACAACCCCTGCATTCATAAGTGCTTCCTTTAGATCACGGAGTGTGAGCGTTTCCCTGATTTCTGGAGCAGGGAGGATATGGGCGCTGAGTTCGTCTTCGCTGATGGAGACGGCAATTTCTGTTTCCTTGGGTGCAGCGGCTGATTTTTTCTGAGCGGACTGGAGTGCAGGCTCCAATGTTGGTGGCACGCGTTTCTGTTCCCGCAGGATATACACCATCTGTTCGTGGGTAAGGATGCTGTTTTCGACGAGAATGTTGCCTAACAGTTTGATGGTCCGGTTTCGTTTGAATTTTGCCAGCTGGGTGTCCAGAGCTCTGACAATGTCGGCTTCGGAACAAAAGCTGTGAATCTGGCAGAGGCGTCCGAATATCTGGTCCATCTGCCGGGTTTCATGGAAAAGTCGTGTGGCATGAAGCAGGCTGATCTCTTTGCGGTTGATGAACTCAAGATCCGTGAGAATTTGGCTGAGATTGCGGGGCTGGGGGTGCTTCTGGTCCGCAGACCATTGGGCAATGGCCGCCTGTAGCTGGTCGGTAGTGATAAAGCGATACTGCAGGGCCATGCGGGCAATGGCCATTTCCTCCGGTGGAATTTTTCTGGAACCCGCCGTGATTTCACGTTTTCTATCCTGATCATTCCAGGCCTGAGCAAGGGAAGGTCGTGCTTTTTCTTCATGGGTGAGGGCGGAGAGTGGGGGGGCAACGGCCCGCATCCGGGAAAGGATCCTGTCTCTTTTTTCTGCGGTGAGCATATTCTGCTGTATGAGAATATCACTTACCGGAACGAGGTTGCCGTCTTTGTAGGCATCAGCCTGGGCAGTCAGTACCATTTCACAGGTGTTTTGATCCAGAAGGCCTTCTTTGTGTGCCGTGTTGCAGAACTGGCGGTCCAGAAAGCGCAGGGTGCTGGCCAGAAGTTTTTCCATGGAAGCGGGGGAAATATATCCCCGTTCCAGCAGAATTTCTTCAAGGGTGACAGGAGTGGGGGCGGAGTGATTCCGCTGCTGCATTTCCGCGATGGCCTGCTGGAGAACTTCTTTTGAGATGAGGTCATTTTCCACAGCAAGTTTACCCATAACCGGATAGGCAAGATCCCGGTGCAGATGGGCAATTTCCTGTAATTTGGCGGCTTCTGTGGATGGCTGTTGCATGAAAGGCCTCCCGGAAACGGAAATTTTTGGAAACATCATGGACGTATAGTTATTTTAAGCATACTTTTAAAAGAATAAAAAGTTTTGTATTTTTTGGAAGACGGGAGAAATTTTTTACGCAGAATGCTCCTTTTGGTAACTTTTTTGTAAAGGATGCGGATTGTATGCAGACAGGGTATGCGGATCATCTGAATCTTTTGTGTGATATGGGTGAGCTGATCAGTGTCCTGAGGGATTCTGACGATATCCATATGTTCCTTGATCAGACGGTGGCACTGGTTGCCCGCCATCTGAAAGCGCAGGTCTGTTCCATTTATCTCTACGATGAATCCGCAGAGCGCCTGGTTCTTCGTGCAACCATGGGGCTTAGGGCGGAAGCTGTTGGTGTGGTTTCCATGGCTGCGGGAGAGGGGCTTGTGGGCAGGGTTTTTGATTCATTGCAACCCCTCTGTACGGGTGAATGTCGTATCCATCCGGATTATTTGTATTTTTCAGAAGCTGGAGAAGATCAGCTTCTCTCTTTTCTGGCCGTACCCATTCACAGGGGGGCCGTGCGTATCGGTGTGCTTGTTGTACAGCATGAACAGGCGGACAGCTTTGGGGATATGGATGTGCGGGCCCTTCGTGCGACAGCTTCTCAGCTGGGCAGTGCCCTTGAGAATGCGCGTCTTTTGCTGTCCCTTGGGGGCGGGGCTGAGGGATCTGCTGGCTTGTTCCAGGCCCGTACGCCTTCCCTTTCCCTGGTGCGAGGGAAGGCCGCCTCACCGGGCTGTGCCATGGGGCCTGCGCTGATCCTGGGTATGCATCGCTGTGATATTCTACGGGATGAGGCAGAGCCGGAAAGATCCGGAGGAATGGCTTGTTTTCATGCAGCCCTTGATAAAACTCTGGCAGAGCTCAATGCGTTGCAGGAGCGTTTTGCCCGCAGACTTCCGGAAAGTGCTTCGCTGATTTTCACGGCGCATTTCATGATGCTGAAAGATCCTTCCTTCCGGCGGCGGATTGAAGAAAAGATCAATCTTGGCCTGTCTCCCATGGCCGCTGTCAGAGCGGCAGCCGGGCATTACATCGCCATTTTTGCGTCGTCGTCCCATGCCTATATACGGGAGAAGGTTTCGGATATAGAGGATCTTGCCTGCAGGCTTCTGAGAAACCTGAAACCCGGTGAAGGGAAAGATGCCGAAGGGGTGAAAAATGGGGGGATTGCCCTGGCAGGCGAACTGTTCCCTTCGGATGTACTGAAGCTTGTGAGTGAGGATGTGACCGGTATAGTTCTTGTCTCCGGCGGCCTGACCTCCCATGTGGCAATTCTGTGCAGGTCACTGCAGATTCCTCTGGTGATAGTAGAGGAATCTGGCGTACTGCGGATTCCGGAAGGAACGCCTCTCCTGGTGGATGGTGCCGCAGGTAACCTGTATGTGCGGCCGGATGACAGCATACGGGAACCCTTTGTCCGGACTCAGGCAGCCTGGTCAGCTGCGGAGTCTTTCACCGGAACCATGAGTGAGAGCACATGGTCCAGGGATGGTGGCAGGGTCCGGCTTTTTGCCAATATCAATCTCCTGTCCGAAGTTCCCCTGGCGATCCGTAGCAGGGCGGAGGGAATTGGCCTTTATCGCAGTGAGTTTCCTTTTCTCATACGTTCGGCCTTTCCTACGGAGACGGAGCAGTATCAGGTTTACCGAAGGCTTTTTGCGGCAATGCCGGACCGTGTGGTCACCATAAGGACACTGGATGCCGGTGGAGAAAAGGTGCTTTCCCATGTGGACAGTGCGGGAGAGAGTAACCCTGAGCTGGGGCTTCGGTCCATTCGTTTTTCTCTTTTGCACAGGGATGTCTTTGAGGCTCAGATCCGGGCCATTCTGAGGGCAGCAGAAGGTTCCGTATGTCCAAGGATTATGTTTCCCATGATTTCCAGTCTGGATGAATTCCGGGAAGCCCGCTCCATTGTTTATGATTGCATGACAGCCCTGGAAAAAGAGGGTATATCTTACCATTCAGCACCTCAGATTGGAATGATGGTGGAGCTTCCAGCTGCTCTCGAGCTGATTGAGGATTTTGCAGAAGAAGCGGATTTCTTCTCCATTGGTACCAATGACCTTGTTCAGTATATGCTGGCCGTAGACCGGAGTAATCCCAGGGTGGCTCATTATTATCAGCCCTGGCATCCTTCGGTGCTGAGGGCTTTGGCCCGTATAGGAAAAGCTGGCAGGGCGGCAGGTGTGGATGTTTCCGTATGCGGGGAGATGGCACATGAACCGGCGCTGATTCCTTTCCTGCTGGGGGTAGGAATCCGTACCTTGAGTCTGGATCCACAGTTCATGCCAGCCGTGCAGCAGCAGATTCAGACCATGGATCTGCGGGAAGCGGAAGAGCATGCCAGAGAGCTGCTTGGCATGTCTTCCATTGCTTCCGTGGCCTCATACATCGGGGTGGAGAAACGCGCATGACCAATCATGCACTGCCATGGTTTATGGGGCCCGCAAGACTTGTGAAAAAACAGTATTCAATGAAGCAGGATAGCGGCAGGCTCTTTGCCGTTTTGTATCAGAATCCATGGCTGGCAATGATTTCCCGGATTCGCCCGGAGTCTTTCAGCTGCTGGAGCCCGAGATTGAAAGCCTGCATACGCTCGTTTGCATTGCGGGCGTTTTTGGGAATGCAGACATAGAGATCCTTGATTTCCAGCGGGGGGGTGATAACCGTCACGTCTTTCATCCGTTCTGGCATCTGGGTACGGAGAATGTAGAGGCCCACATACTGGTCTGTAACAATGAGGTCTACGCTTCCAGAGAGCAGCTTTTGAATATTGTCGATGTCTCTCATGGATTCTACTTTGGTCAGATAATGGGCAGCATCAAACTCCGGGGTGTTGACATAGCCGCGGACAACACCGATTTTGTAAGGTTTCAGGTCCTGCAGATTTTTATAGGCGATGTGGTCTGTGGCTCTTTTAAAAAAGGCGAGAGGGCCTCCGGGTATGGGATCGGAAAGAAGAAAGTTTTCTTCCAGTTTGGCATCATAGTATTCAGGAAAATAAAAATCATAGCGTCCTGAACCGGCAAGGGCCACGACCCATGTCCAGGCCATGAATTCAATGTCCAGAGTATACCCTCCACCGGCAGCGAATGCTTCCCGTACAATTTGGGCAACATATCCTTCTTCCGGAAGACTGACGCCGATATAGGGTTCCCAGTTGAGGGTAGCTCCTAAAAGCGGTTTTTCTGTATCTGCATGTACCGTAAGGGCGGTTATGAAAAAGAGTAGAAAGAATAGTTTTGTCAGGATTTTCATAGGGGCTCCTCGTCTGGCATAGTGCCTCTGGGCTTTATGGTTGTCGGTTAACCGGTGGTGGATCCGGGTAACAACGGATTACAGAGCAAGGCGGTTGATGCGTTACGGAAGTTTACGTTTCATTTTATTCACTTCGCCTGCCCCTTCGCTACCATATCGCCTGTCCGTTCCTTAGCTGCCACAGCATTTTCCATGCGTTGAGAGTTACGGCTCCGGTGATTCCTGTCGCAGCACCGATGAAACAATGCGTGTATGCGCAGGAATCTGACCTTCCTTTTTTTCCATGGAATGTTCTCTTGCTGTCCGATAAGAGAACTTCTGCGTAAGATTGCCAGTTCCCGCAGCCTGCCATTGGCTGCGGGTTACCTGGATTCCGTTATTCATAATGAAGAAACGCTTTGAAGGTTCCGTCTTCCTTGAGGGATGCCAGCCCCTTGTTGAATGTTTCCAGAATGATGGTGGCTCTGGGATGCTCTTTGGAGACGATCAGATGATAATCCGTTCTTTTGATGGGTGTCGGATGGAAAGAAATACGATGCTGAAGGTTATTTTCCCGGAGTATTTTCATTCCCACAAGAACTTCGTCCATGGTACCGTCAAGACGTCCGTCTGCCAGCCTGCGGTGATTGCTTTCTGATGAGGCGCTGCGCCTTATTCTGTAGCCGTCTTCTTCCCGGACAAAACCATAGTCATATTTTTCCACCCCACCAAGGGTGAGGCCTTTGAGATCGGCTGGATTTTCCCATTGAAGAGGCTTGTTCAGGTTGTAGAACACAACCGTGTCAAGTTGAAGGACGGGGTCGCTGTAAAAAAATTTTGTGCCGCGCTGTTCATTATAACTGTAAAGCATGGTGGCATCTGCGTTGACTTTCTCTGTCATGGAGAGTCCCTGGGCCCATGGGAGATAAAGGTATTCAACTTCCCATCCCTGGCGCTTGAAGGCTTCGGTGACAATTCGGGTCATGGGCCCGCCTTCCCTTAGGGTTTCTCCTTGATAGGGAATCCATTCTCCATTGGCAATGACAAGGGTTGTGGAGTCTTTTGCTACCCCTTTGGACAGGTTTCGGTCCAGAGACATGTAGAACCAGATGCCCCCGCCAATTGTGAGGCAGAGAACAAGGGAAAGCAGGAGTACGATGATGGGTGCTTTGTTTTGTTTCATTACAGATCCTTAATGTAAAAAAAATTATAAATAGCAGCAAGACACGTGAATCTTTTTGCTTGTCTTTCCGCAGGTCTCTCCGGCGGGATACGTCAATGGCCGATGGCAGTGTGATCCGTTTATAAAACCGGATTTTTACGCCTGTTGTTTGTTTCCGGCATTGAAAGCATCTGCATTCTGTCGACCGACGGATTCTGCTTAAGCAGATATCACAGGTACCGTAGGTTGCCGAAAGATATTTTTGATGCAAGGTGTTTTTTATATCATTTCATGTTTGGTTTTTTATCATTATGCATATTTTTTGTCAGCTTCTTATGGGTTTTTATCTTTTCTGTTACAGTGCAGGTATGGGCAAACTGGTATTGGTGCTGGTAGATTGACAGTAATTACAGTCAGAAATTACGAGGCAAGCATTATCTGGGGCTTTGGTGAAGCGGCCTGGTTTTCCGGATGTGATACGTGTTGTCGGATATGTAATCTCTTATCAGGGTCGTACCGGATGTCTCACGATCCCTGCGTCCGGGAGTTCCTGTGGGGGGCTAAAGATACTGGGGCCGGTGGCCGGATGGCGGCCTTTACTTCATGAAAGAGTGTCTGCACAGCTGGAGTGTGGAGGAGGCCGGATCCGAAAGCATTGGTTGGGCAGTGTTGTCGTCGAGAGATTGTCTGTCCCAGATTGGTTTCATTTTTTATACGTTAAATCAATGTTTGTGTTCTGCCTTGGATGAGAGGAGCGAAAATTTTAGATGAAAGAATATGCAGCGTATGACGGCATGGGGCTGGCGGATCTGATCCGAAAGGGAGATGTTTCTCGGGCAGAGGTGCTGGAGGCCGCATTGGCCCGGGCGGAGCGTTTGAATCCGAGACTGAATGTTATTGTGCACATGTTTAAGGAGCGTGCGCGGCAGATGGTACAGGAAGGTCCACACAATGGCCCTTTTAGCGGGGTTCCTTTTCTGCTGAAGGATCTGATGGATAACTTTGCGGGAGAGCCCATTTCCATGGGTAGCAGAGCTGTTCGTGAGATACCGGCAGACCACAGCGAACTGGTAAGCCGTTATCTTGCCACGGGTGTGATTCCTTTCGGCAAGACCAGCACACCGGAATTTGGTCTGACCATAACCACGGAGCCCAAAGCCTTTGGTCCGGCGCATAATCCATGGAAGGAAGGTTTCAGTACGGGTGGATCTTCCGGTGGTTCGGCAGCGGCGGTGGCAGCGGGTATTGTACCCATGGCTTCAGCCAATGATGGGGGAGGTTCCATCCGTTTTCCTGCCGCCTGTTGCGGTGTTGTTGGCTTCAAGCCGTCACGGGGGCTGACTCCCGTAGGACCGGAATTCGGTGAGCCCTGGGAAGGAGCGGTTTCCGGTCATGTGATCACCCGTTCCGTACGGGACAGTGCGGCTATGCTGGATGCGGTTTCCGGTCCTGAAACCGGGGCTGCCTACAGGGTGTCCCGGCTTGACCGGTCCTGTCTTGCGGCCTGTGAAGAAGTCCCCGGCTCTTTGCGCATTGCCGTTTCCTCACGTCCCATGGTGAAGACAGGGGTGGACGAGGAAGCCCGTAAGGGGCTGAGTAAAACGGTACATCTTTTGCAGTCTATGGGCCACTGTGTGGATGAGGCTGATCCCGCCGTTGACCGAAGCCGTTTTTGGAAAGACTACCTTACGGTGGTCTGCGGTCATACCGCAGCCCTTGTTTACCGGGTGAAGCAGAAAGGCGGTATGGTTGCGGTAAGAAAACTGGAACCGGCTACCCGCAATATGGCTGCACTGGGCAGAAGTCTTTCAGCCATGGATTTTGTCCGGGCCAAGGAGGGGTGGCATTCCGTACAACTGGAAATGGGGCGCTTTTTTGAAAAATGGGATGTGCTGCTTACTCCCTCACTCATTGGCCCGCCCGCCCGTCACGGAGTGATTCCGCCTTCTGCAGTGGAAGAAGCTCTTCTGGTAGCAGGATCCTGGCTTCCGGGAAGCCGGGTTCTGCTGCAGAGTGGTCTGGCAAGGTTCTTTGCTGCTCCAACCCTGAGTCGTATGGCGTTTACCATATGCGGTAATATAACAGGTCAGCCCGGGATTTCTCTTCCTCTGCACTGGACAGATGAAGGGTTGCCCCTTGGTATGCTTTTTACGGCGGCAATGGGTAGGGATGCCACCCTGTTTTCCCTTGCAGGGCAGCTGGAAAGAGCGGCTCCATGGGCAGACAGGCGGCCGCGCCTTTAAGGTTTGTGATGATTTTTTGATTGTTCTGTCCCCATTACTTTAACGGAAAGGATAGTTGCATATGGAATGGATTGTCGGACTGGGTGTTGTTGTCGGCCTTGCGGTGATTTTCACTATTATTATTTATAACAAGCTGGTGACCCTCAAAAATCGTTTTCAGAATGCCTTTGCCCAGATTGATGTGCAGTTGACCCGACGTTACGATCTTATCCCCAACCTAGTAGAAACCGCTAAAGCCTACATGAGCCATGAGAGAGAAACTCTTGAGGCGGTTATCGCAGCAAGAAATCAGGCGTCTTCCGGTCTGCGCAGGGCAGCGGCTGATCCGGGAAACCCTGAGGCCATGAAGGCACTGAATGTTGCGGAGCAGGGGTTGGGGGGGATGCTGGGCAGGTTTATGGCCCTTTCCGAGTCTTATCCGGACCTGAAAGCCAGTGATAATATGAAACAGCTTTCCGAGGAACTGAGCAGCACGGAAAACCGTGTTGCCTTTGCCCGTCAGGCATATAATGATGCCGTAATGACGTATAATGTCAGTTGTGAACAATTTCCGTCAAATATTGTTGCCTCCCGCTTTGGGTTCAAGGGTGCTGCTCTTCTGGAAATAGATGACCAGGCGAAACGCGAAGTGCCCAGGGTTTCTTTTTCCTGAAGGATGAAAGGCCGGGGCAATGAATTTTTTTGAACATCAGGACAGAGCGCGCCGTAATACGCGCAGGCTTGTGTTACTGTTTCTCCTTGCTGTGCTGCTGATTGTACTGGCGGTGAATCTGGCAGTGGGCGTTTTTCTTTTTAGTTTTTTTGAAAGCGGTTTTCAGGGACTGAATGCATCGGTAAAAGCCCACGGAACGGTCAGCCTGCTGACCCTGCTGATCATTGGCGGTGCCAGCTGGTATCGCATGAGTCGGCTGCGCAGTGGCGGAGATATGGTGGCAACGGGTATGGGCGGTACCTGGGTGGACCCGGACAGCGATGATCCTCTGCTTCGGCGTTTGTGCAATGTGGTGGAAGAAATGTCCATAGCCTCCGGTCTGCCCACGCCCCATATTTATGTGCTGGAATCGGAAAAGGGGATTAATGCCTTTGCTGCTGGATATATGCCGGAAGATGCTGCCGTTGCCGTAAGCCGGGGTGCACTGGAGTCATTGAGCCGGGATGAGCTGCAGGGTGTGATCGCCCATGAGTTCACCCATATACTGAACGGAGACATGCGGATGAATATCCGTATGATGGGACTGCTATACGGTATTCTTGCCATCAGTGTGATCGGGCGTGGGCTTTTGTATAGCGGTGGGCGGAGAAGGAGTGTCATCAGCAGCCGTAAGGAGGGCGGAGGTGGTCATATCCTCGGTCTGGCTCTTCTCCTTGTCGGATACATAGGAGTTATTTTGGGTCGCCTGATCAAAGCAGGCGTTTCCCGCCAGAGAGAGTTTCTGGCGGATGCCTCTGCGGTGCAGTTCACAAGAAATCCCGATGGCATCGGGGGTGCCCTGAAAAAAATTGCTGGTCTTTCTGCGGGCTCCCACCTGAAGGCTGCGGACAGGGAAGAGGTCAGTCACATGCTGTTTGCCAGCGGCCAGTCCTTCTGGATATCCATGCTGGCAACCCATCCTCCCGTTGAAGAAAGAATCAAAGCCATTGATCCCCTTTTCCGGCCGGAAGAAATGAAGGTCGGGGTTGCTCCGGGTACGGCGGGAGCAGGAGAGGGGCGAGGCCGCTCTGCCTTTCGGTCCTCCGATGATCCATGGGCTTTCCTGACGGGAAAAAGGGAGACGGTAGCGGCCTCTTCGTTCAGTGAAGCGGTGCTGCAGGATGTGGAGGCTCCTCCTCCTGATCGGCTGACTCATGCCGTTTCCGCCATGACGGCCATACCCGATCCCCTTCTTCATGCCGCCCGGAGTGTGAAGGGTGTTTCTGCCCTTTTCCCGGCCCTTTTTCTGGCAAGGGAGAGGGATATGATGGCAGAGCAGCTGGAAAAGGTTGCCTCCGTCATGGGCGAGGCGAGGCTCCGGCAGGTGGAAGGGCTGCTGCCGCAAGCCCGGAAACTGCATCCTCTTCTGAGCCTTCCCCTGTCAGATTTGGCTTTTTCTTCATTGCGTCAGGTAGATAGGGAAGAAAAACGGATCCTTGTTAAACTGATGGATGCCATGGTTATGTTGGACGGTAAGATGACGGTGTTTGAATATTGTCTTGTGCGTCTTTTGAAACACCGTATGGAAGGGATGGAGAGGACCGGCGGAACAGAAAGGAAGCGATACGGAAGGGGGCAGTGCCGGGATGCGCTGGTACGTATTTTTTCCGTTCTGGCCTGGCAGGGCCATGAGTCTGAGATTCTGGCGCGCAGGGCTTTTATGGCGGGTATCAGCCGGATACTTCCCATGGATGTGCCGCCCTATGGAGTCCCTCTGGACTGGACCGGAGACATGGACAGAGCCCTGCCCGTATTGGAAGTACTGGATATGACAACAAAGGGTGAGTTAATTCAGGCTCTTGTGATAACGGCTTCCCATGATGGCAGGCTTTCCCTTGAGGAGGCGGAGCTTTTGCGGACGATCTGTGCCTGTCTGCATGTTCCTGTGCCTCCGGTGTTGCCCCAGCTGACGGCATAATTCCGGACGCGGGGTTAGGAGATTACCATGAAGCAGCCGGAAGGACTTACGAAAGCAGCACAATGGGTATTTGCGGTTGTCTGGCTGATCGTCTGTATGACAGCCTGTGCAAGGGTGCCTCAGGTTACGGGTGTGGAAGAGGAGTGGGATGGCGTCTGGATGGTGTTCGGCCCGTCACCCATCCGGAGCAGTCCGGCCAAAGAAGGTGATGTGCTGACCCTCCGTAACGATGTGTTTGCGGTGACCCTGTCCCGGGGAGAATCAGCCGGGAAAGGTGGGGCCGTTGGAGGTATTGCCGGTCTGGCTTTTATGGAAGGACCGGACAGTTTCGGTTTGAATCTGCTCACGGATCTGTCTTTCTGGGTAGAGGGAGAGCATAATCCCCTTGCGTTTGCATGTGAGGGCTTCGATGTGATCCGGGGCCGTGGTGGAGAGGCTGCAGTAGAAATGTCCTGTGTGGAGATGACCTGTGAGGGCAAAGGAAGTCTTGAGGTCCGGGTTCGTTACGCCCTGGAAAAGGGGGCTTCTGTCCTGAAGATTGAAAGTCGGCTTATCCATTCCGGTGAAGGAATCCGGAGAGGGCTTACGAGCGGGTTTACCATGAAAGGTCGTGGTGGTTTCATGTCGGGTCCCTTCGGTGTGCCGGAACCGGATGCGCCCGCAGAGGGTATCCCCGTGGGCCGAAAGGTGGAAGAACCTTTCGGAAATTTTGTTGTGAGCTATGGTGAGGACTATGCTGTCAGTCTTCTGGTGGATGAAGCGGAAAGCTACAGGGGCGGGCATGAAACTAAAAGTCTGTACCATCAATATGATCTGGCTCCGGCTGAAACCCGTGTATTCAGGGCAGAGCTTCAACTTGATGTGAGGGGCCAGACCTCCTCTTTTCTGGAGAGAGTGGTAACCCAAAAAGGTCTGTCTTCCGCCAGCATCAGGGGGGTGGTGAAGGTGGATGACGGAAGGCCTGTGGCTGATCCCGTACTCCTGGTGAAAAAGGAGTGCCGATTCACGGGCTTTCTGCAGGATTCCGCTTATCCCCCTTCCGGAGAGAGGCATGCGGGCATGCAGCCTTTTATCTGGCATGTGGGCAAGAAGGATGGCTCCTTTGCCTTTGTCCTTCCCGAAGGAGACTATCATATCGTGCCCATGGGCATGGGGTACAAAGCCGGGAAGGGCAAGAAGGTTTCCGTGAGGGGAGGCGAAGATCTTTTTCTTGCTTTCAGCGATACCCATGCCGTGGGGCGGGGAGGGCATGTGGAGCTCTATGTGACGGACAGACATACGGGTAATCCTGTGGATGCGGTGATTCTGGTGGATGGACCCGTTCCGCCGGTGAAATATCTCCGTCCCCGGACCCGGATGACGGATCTGGAGAGTATTGGCCGTGTATCCATGGCTCTCAAGGAGGGGGGTGCTTCTTTCAGGGTTTTGTCCGGGTATGGTTTTACCAGTCTTTCTGAAGAAGTGAGTACCTGGGTGGTGTCTGGAGAGAAGCAGTACCGTTCCGCTGCCATTGAAACCCATATGGCTCCGGAAGAGGAGGGCTGGTTCAGTGCGGATCTTTGCCACCGGATGGAAACCGGCAGGGGTGGGGTTTCCGCGGAGGATCTGGTCATGTCCCAACTGGGTGCCCGTCTGGACTTTGTGGTGGATAGTGGAAAAGGAGAAGGCCATACCGAGGTCCGGCAGTTTTCCGATGCAAGAATGGTGGGCCTGCTTTTTTGCCTTGCCGTGGATGCAGGCCGGAAGCCTGAGGACAGTACTGTGGAGGGGCCAGTACGGGAGATTGTTCCCGCAGATGCTGTTTTTCCCGATCGGGCTTTTGGCAGCCGGGGACTTTCTATGGTTCTGCCTGTTTGGAAGGATAATGGCAGCCACAGTCGGGAGGAAGAGGAGGGTAGCCCGTTCCATGCTAAGGCGGATCTTCTTGGTCTGGTGCCGGAGATGGGTTTTTCCAAAGCTGATGGCAGAGGGGCAAAAATTCTGGAAGATACCATGCACCTGTGGAACGGCTATACGGAAGAGAAAAACAGGGCCTATTATTTTGCAGGAGGATCCGGTTCTTCTGATCCGGCTCTGGTGGGTGAGATGCGAACCTATGCCCGGGTGGAGGGGGCTGTCTCACCTGCGGGTTTCATGGAGGCTCTTGGACGGGGGCGATCCTATGTTTCCACGGGGCCGCTTTTTTTTACGAGCCGAATTCATTTTGGCGATCTCTGCATTGTAAAGACCGGAGAGGATCTTGTGCTGGATCTTGATGCCTTTGCTGTAGGTGGACTGGCAAAGGTCGAAATGTATACCGAAGGCAAGGGCATGGGAGATCCTTTGGACAGGCGCATCTTGCATGGCAGTGTGCGGCGAGAAACCCTTTCCTTCACCGTGAAGCCGGATAAGAGTACCTGGTACAGCTTTATGGCCTGGGATATGATGGGCAGAGTGGCTATTTCCAACCCTGTGTGGGTCTGGGTGGATCCTTGAGAGGAGCTTTTATTCCGGTGTAAGAGTCTCTCCGAAAACCTTTTGATACGCAATATATTGTGTGGTGTTGAGCCGGTTGCAACTGGTTACGGGGTGTACTGCTGGCGGCTAAAAATAATTTTTGGATAAGCTCTTAAGCGGTAGGAAAAGCCGTTCTGGAAACCTCCCTTTCTGATGTCTACAGGTTGGCACGTTTTTGGGCTTTTCAAATAAATCTTATTTATAGCATTGAGTATGGGTCCACATCCATGAGCAGGCGGACACCGGAAACCCGGATATCCACAGCAGCCATGGCACTTTCATTGAGACAGGCAATATCCGTTCCCATGAGAAGAATCTGATGCCGGAACTGGCCCGCCATGCGGGCAATGGGGGCCTCTGCCGGTCCCAGAATTCTTACCTTCCCTGATGAAGCGGATTTTGCCGCCTCCGCCGCCATCCGGGCGGTTTCCTGAACCCTTTCCTCTTTTTCACCAGAAATGCGAATCTGAATCATCCGGGAGAAGGGTGGATATCCCAGCATTCGGCGGGTGGTGATTTCCTCCTTGAAAAAGGCTTCACTGTCCTGGGAGCAGGCCGTTCGAATACTGTAATGATCCGGGTTGTAGGTCTGAAGAATCACCCTGCCGGAAAGCTCACCCCGCCCGGCCCGGCCCGCCACCTGGGCAAGCGTCTGGAAGTTACGTTCCCCAGCCCGGAAATCGGGAAAACTTAAGCCAAGATCCGCATTGAGAATACCTACAACGGTGATGCCGGGAAAATCGTGTCCTTTGGCCACCATCTGGGTTCCCACCAGAATGTCTACTTCACGGTTGCGAATCTGACGCAGCATGCGGATGAGCTGACCTTTTTTACCGGTGGTATCCTGATCCATGCGGAGAATACGGGCATCAGGGAAAAGATAGTGGGCTGCTGCCTCCACTTTTTCCGTACCCATCCCCAGAACCCGGACCTCCGGTGCCCGGCATGACGGGCAGAGAGGGCCGGATGCCATGGAAAATCCGCAGAAATGGCATAGAAAGGCATTGGCCTTTCTATGCAGGGTGAGGGAGATGTCGCAGTGGCGACACCGGACAATTTCACCGCAGGCACCGCATACGGGAAAACCCGCATACCCCCTTCGGTTTAAAAACAAGAGAACCTGTTCTCCCTTTTCAAGGGCTGTTTTCATGGCACCGTACAGCGGGCGGGAGATGTAGCGTTCCACGCCGGAAGCCTGTTTCATTTCCCTCAGATCCACGAGACTGACTTCCGGCAGGGGGCGCTGGTTGACTCTCCTTGTGAGCTTGAGCAGGGAAAATCTGCCGTTTCGGGCATTTTCAAAGCTCTGAACCGAAGGGGTGGCTGACCCCAGTACAACGGTACAGTTTTCAAGCTGTGCCCTGAGGATGGACATATCCCGCCCGTTGTAACGCAGGCCCGTATCCTGTTTGTAGGAAGGGTCATGTTCCTCATCCACTATGATGATTCCGGGTTTCAGCACGGGAGCAAAAATTGCCGATCGTGCTCCGATCACAAGAGGCAGTTCTCCGGAAAGAATTTTTTCCCACTGATCCAGTCTTTCTCCCTTGGAAAGTCCGCTGTGCAGGACGGCTACCTTTTCTCCGAACCGGGCACGAAAACGACCGGCAATCTGGGAGATGAGGGCAATTTCCGGTACCAGAACAATGGCTGTTTTTCCCCTTTCAAGGCAGGCTTCCACCAGATGCAGATAGACTTCTGTTTTACCCGATCCCGTAACCCCATGGAGGAGAAACCGGTGAAAGCCCCTGTTCATGTGGTCAAGGATGGTCTGAACAGCACTTTTCTGTTCGTCATTCAGCCGGGGAGGGCTGTCCTGCTCCACCGTGTCACCCAGAGGATCTCTGAAAATACGAACCTCTCCTTCAGCGATAAGTCCCTTTTCCCTCAGCCAGCGTAAGGAAGCCGTTGGGCTGGGCATAACCTGTTGTATCCGGCCTGTATCCGCAGGGCCGTTTTCTTTCAGCCATTCCCAGAGAGAAAGGCGGGCAGGGCTGGTGGAGAGGGGGGGCTGCATGCCGTCTGTCACCGCGTAGGTTTTACGGGTTCTGGGGCTGGCTTTTTTGGGGGAAAAAATGCGTTCAATGGCTACCAACCCCTCTTCAAGGAGCTGTGTTACCTGTTTTTTTTCCATTCCCTGTAGTTTCTGCAGTGGGATGGGTTTTCGGGCCAGCTTATCCAGAAAGCAGTTGAATGGGTGTTCCGGTCCGGCATGTTGCCCTTTGTCTGTCAGTACAACCATACTGCGGTCGGAAAGGTTGAGGCCTGAGGGGAGGGCCGTGGCCAGAGTTTCTCCCAGAGGATGGTGGTAGTAGGCGGCCATGCGCTGGTAAAATGGCAGATGCTCCGGTGGTACGAGGGGAGAGGTGTCCAGAACATCGAGAATATCCACAATGCGGATACCGTCTGGGGGGGAAGCCGTTATCCGGAGAACATAGCCTGTCACGGTCCGCTTTCCTAGAGGGACCAGCACCCGGATTCCCGGTGTTACAGAGGTCCGCAGCTTGTCCGGAACGCCATAGGTAAAAGGGGTCATGAGGGGAGCATCCACAGCTACGCTGATTAGAAGGGCCTGGGAGGGCATGGAAGTGTCCATAAAAAAGAAATCCTGTGGATAAATTTGTATATGTAGCACCTTGTGTCGGGACAGACAAGGCGCATGCTTTGGACTTGACCGATGGGAGACCTTCCTTTAATGTAGTGCGGATTCACTGCTTTAAAAAGCAATAAAATTCAATTATTTCAGTAGTGAATGCCCTGTGTGTCTTTTCCTGAAATTGTTATTTCCGGAAGAGATATGGCCGGAGGAGGCGCGGGGTGGATGGGAGGCTTTGCGCTCTGACCGGCTCTGACGGATCCGTCGTAAGACCTCTGATCCGGAACCGTTTCCTGCTTATGATCACTCTTCCCCACAAGGAGGTTTTGTATGGCTGTTCATGTGGCGGATCATCCGCTGATTCGGCATAAACTGGGACTGTTGCGCGATAAGGACCTGGCAACCAAGAATTTTCGGGCCATTGCCAATGAGGTGGCAAGACTTTTAACCTATGAGGCCACCAAAGACTTTGAAACGGAATCCGTGACCGTGGAAGGCTGGGCCGGTCCCGTTGACGTGGAGCAGATCAAGGGGAAAAAAATTACCGTGGTTCCCATTCTTCGTGCGGGTCTGGGTATGATGGATGGTGTGCTGGACATGATTCCGTCTGCCAAGGTCAGTGTGGTGGGTCTGTACCGTAATGAAGAGACTCTGGAGCCTGTGCGTTACTATGTGAAGCTGGCCTCGGACATGGATAAGCGTATGGCTCTGATACTGGATCCCATGCTGGCCACAGGTGGTACCCTGATTGAAACCATTCATCTTTTAAAGGAAGCCGGTTGTACACAGATACGGGGAATTTTCCTTGTGGCAGCACCGGAGGGGCTTCTTCGTCTTGAAAAAGTTCACCCGGATGTGGACGTCTATGTGGCTGCCGTGGATGAGCGGTTGAATGAAAAAGGATATATTCTCCCGGGCCTGGGAGATGCGGGTGATAAAATTTTCGGCACCCGATAATTTACCATAAGGAGTCTCTATGCAGGATCAGCATGACCCCACGGCCTACCGTTTCCGTGGAAAAGACGCCCTTCTCGGAGGGCAGATGCTTTTTGTGGCCTTTGGTGCCCTTGTGCTGGTGCCGCTTCTAACGGGCCTGGATCCCAATGTGGCCCTTTTTACGGCGGGTGCCGGTACCCTGATCTTTCAGCTGGTGACCCGGGGTAAAGTTCCGGTTTTTCTGGCATCTTCCTTTGCCTTTATTGCCCCGATCTCCATCGGTGTGGCTCAGTGGGGGATTGCAGCCACCATGGGTGGCCTTGTGGCTGCGGGCGGTGTGTATGTTCTTTTCAGTTTTCTCATTCGCTGGCAGGGTGTTGCCATTGTCCACCGTGTTCTGCCTCCTGTGGTGACAGGGCCTGTGATCATGGTTATTGGTCTGATTCTCGCTCCCATAGCCGTTACTATGGCCACAGGGCTTGCCAACCCCGATGATGTGGTTCCAAGGGGAACAGCGCTTAGCGTTTCCATGGCTGCCCTTGGCACCACTGTTCTGGTTTCTCTTCTGGGTCGGGGTATGTTCCGGCTGATACCCATTGTGTGTGGTATTAGTGTGGGGTATGGGCTGGCCATGTTCCATGGGCTGGTGGATTTTACGCCCGTAAAGGAAGCCCCGTGGTTTGCCATCCCCTCCTTTACCGCTCCGGAATTTCATTTGGCGGCCATTCTTTTTATTATTCCCGTTGCCATTGCTCCGGCCATAGAGCATTTTGGCGATGTGCTGGCCATTGGTGCCATTACCGGTAAAGACTATCTGGAAGACCCGGGTATTGAAAACACCATGCTGGGAGACGGACTGGCCACAAGTTTTGCTTCTTTTCTTGGCGGACCTCCCAATACCACCTATTCGGAAGTAACCGGAGCCGTGGCTCTTACGGGGGTTAACAATGCGGGGGTAATGACCTGGGCGGCCATATCCGCCATTGTCCTTGCCTTTGTGGGTAAGCTGGGGGCTCTTCTGTCCACCATTCCTGCTGTGGTGATGGGTGGGATCATGCTGCTTCTTTTCGGTGCCATCATGGTGGTGGGCCTGAACAGTCTGGTGCGTTCGGGCATTGATCTGATGCAGAACCGCAACCTGGCCATTGTGGCACTGATCCTGGTTTTTGGTATCGGAGGGATGAGTTTTTCCGCAGGACAGTTTTCCCTTGAGGGCATCGGTCTTGCCGCTATTCTGGGAATTGTGCTGAACCTTTTTCTGCCCAGAGCAAGATAGGTGGGGTAAAAAAAGGGGGCAGGTATTATGTCCCCTTTTCTCTGTGCTGTTTTCAGGGAAGCAGAAGAAGGGGTGGGAAGGGCATGTTCCGGTGGTGCTGGCTGGCTCCACAGGAACATGCCTTTTTTATTTCCTGTCCATGATATCATGGTAACGGGTTTCCGGTAGTCCCGTATAAATCTGTCTGGGCCGACTGATACGCTGGGAAGGATCCTCCATGCTTTCTTTCCATTGGGCAATCCAGCCGGGGAGTCGTCCGATGGCGAACATAACCGGGAACATGTTGGTTGGAATGCGCATGGCCCTTAAAACAATGCCGGAATAAAAATCCACATTGGGATAGAGATTGTGATCCACGAAATAGGGATCTGTGAGGGCCACCTCTTCCAGTTTTTTGGCGATGTCCAGTAAAGGGTCTTCTTTTTTGAGTTTACCAAGGATCCGATCGCACATTTTTTTAATGATTTTTGCCCTGGGATCATAGGTTTTATAGACTCTGTGACCAAAACCCATGAGCCGGAAGGGATCCTTTCTGTCTTTGGCCCTGCGGATCACCTCGTCTATGGTGGCACCCTCTTTGTGGATTTTTTCCAGCATTTCGATAACGGCCTGATTGGCTCCGCCATGGAGAGGACCCCAGAGGGCGGATACACCTGCGGCAATGGAAGCATAGAGGGGTGCTTTGCTGGAACCCACAACCCGGACGGCGGAGGTAGAACAGTTCTGCTCATGGTCTGCATGGAGGATGAGGAAAACGTTGAGGGCTCTTACCAGATCTTCTTCCACAATGTAGGGATGGACCGGGCTGTCAAACATCATGTTAAGGAAATTGGCACAATAGGAGAGGTCGTGTCTGGGATAGACAACCTTTTCTCCTCTGGACAAGCGGTAGGACATGGCCGCCATGGTGCGAACCTTGGAAAGAAGATAAAGAAAGTGGGTGTTCATATCTTCCTCCGTCCCCATGTCCGGATAAAAGCTCCGTAAGGCCATGATCATGCCGGAAAGAATGCCCATGGGATGGGAGCCCTGAGGGAAGTTTTGAAAAAAAATCTGCATGCTTTCATGAACCATGGAAAAATCATTGAGAAGGACCCGGGTACGGTTAAGTTCTTCCGGTGAGGGGAGGTGGCCGTTGATAAGCAGATAGGCCGTTTCGATGAAAGTGGCGTTTTCCGCAAGATCTTCAATGGGAATACCCCTGTAGCGAAGAATGCCTTTTTCTCCGTCCATGAAGGTGATGGCGGAAGCACAGCTGGCCGTATTACCAAATCCGGGGTCATAAGTAGTATAACCGGTTTTATGGCGCAGTGAGCTGATGTCAAAGGCTTTTTCACCTTCGGTTCCCACAATGACAGGGAGCTTGTATTCCCTGCCTTCAATGATGAGCGTAACGGTTTCTGTCATATGGATTCCTTTAGATGCGGTTGTGCGCGCCGTTGTGTATGGCAAAGACCTGAAAAAGCCCTGGTTTTAAACTGGCTAATATACGTCCTCGGACATGCGGGGTCAAGAATGGCGAAGAGAGAAGGGAGGGGGACTCCTGTCGTTGTTTTTTTCACGGGGGGTTTTCAGAACCTCTATTTTATTCTATTATGTCGGAAACTTCCTGCGCCTGCAAAGATTATTTTTGAATTCTTTTCATGACATGGGAAAACCTGGTCTGAAATGGAGGCTCGTGGTGACATTCCGTGATGCACTTGTAAAAAAAATAGCCCTTGACGGGTTGGTTCAGCGCATTCGTTCTTCAATGACGGCTGAAACGGATCGGCCGGACAGGAAAAATCTGGCCATGCTTCTGGCAGAAAGTGCCTATGAACCCAGTACCACAAGGGATCTTGACGTGTATATCCGTGAGGAGGAAGGAGAGCTTCCTGATATCGTGGTGCTGGACAATGGTCTCGGCAGGTACCGGACTACGCTGGATGATGTGGCCTTACGTAAAAGCCCCACAGTTAAGGAGATGATCAGTTTCACCAATGCCAGAAAAATTTTGTCTGACAGTGATGTGCTGGTAAGTCGCCGGGAAAAAACCCTGGATTTTCTGCACCGGCACTGTATTGATCGGCTGAATCTCAACTGGACCCGAAAAGATATTGCCGCCATTGCCGATGAAGGATGGCAGGCTATGGAGACGAGGGACGCCAAGGGCGTGGAGACTGCCATGACTCTGTTTTCGGAGCTGCTGAGCTTCTCTTTGCTGCCTGATTCATGGCGTAAGCATGGGTGGTTTGCCTGCGGCAGGCAGGAAAAGG
Source organism: Desulfobotulus pelophilus (assembly GCF_026155325.1). NCBI lineage: Bacteria > Pseudomonadati > Thermodesulfobacteriota > Desulfobacteria > Desulfobacterales > Desulfobacteraceae > Desulfobotulus > Desulfobotulus pelophilus. The sequence continues at coordinate 85,630 of NZ_JAPFPW010000003.1, forward strand.
AAGGCGCGAAGATACGGGTGGAAAATCTGACGGCTTTCTGCCGATCCCATTTTCGGATTTTTCTGTGTAAAGGGCCACTGATCAGAGGAGATAAAACGTCTGAAGAAATGGTGGAATCCCTGTACCGGGGGGACCGGAAGGGGGATTATGAGGGCAGGGAGGTATGGACGGCTCTTCTGGAGGCTTTTTCGGATTACAGGCCCTGACGGAGGCGGTCTCAGGGCCAGCAGTTCCCCTTATGCAGGAATTGATGGGTTTCAAGGGTGATTTGTTGAGGTGTTGGTATTGTTGAAAAAAAATCAAAAAAGGAGGTATTCCCTAATGCGACAAAGTCTGATGCTGGCTCTACTGGCCTTTGCTCTGGCACTGCCTGTTTCTACTTTTGCACTGCCTCTCATCAATGCGGAAATTGCCGCAGGTGGCTGGATGCAGCGGCCTTCCGGTGACATGGGGGTGACACTGAGCGGTCTGGCCGGAACCCGGCTGGATCTTGAAAGGGACCTTGGCTATGACAATGAGTATCGCCCGGCGGGTCGTTTTAAAATTGATATGCCCCTTCTTATTCCCAATATTTCCGTAATGGCCACACCCATGAAGTTTGAGGGGGAGGGGAGCTTCCAGCAGACTTTTCATTTTGCAGGGAAAACCTTCGATGCGGGGCTGCCTTACAGTTCCGAATTGAAGATGGACCAGCTGGATGTGGCCCTGTATTATGGTGTTCCCTTTCTCGGTCTGGCTTCTCTGGGTACTCTCGGTGTTGATTTCGGTATCAACGTACGCCTGTACCAGCTGGAAGCTTCCATGACCCAGGGAGCAACCCATGGTAAGAAAAGTGTCAATGTCCCCATTCCCATGGCCTATCTTGCGGCCCGGTTTGAACCCATGGATGCCCTGGGGCTGGAGGCGGAGCTGCGGGGGCTTGCCATTGGTGACAACCAGATTGTTTCCGCCCTGGGGCGTGTCCGCTATAATGTGCTGGGTATTCCCATGCTGACCTCTCTTTTTGTGGCTGGGGGCTGGCGTCATGAACTGATTGATATCGATGAATCAGGCGTTCGGATTGATACCACCTTTTCCGGGCCTTTTCTGGAGCTTGGCCTGAAGTTTTAAGCGAAAGGTTTGTTTTCTGAACGGATGCGAACCTGGGGATGATGAAGCTTCCATGCATGTATTGCGGTTCTTCTGTCCGCTTAAAAGCGGGCGGCATTTTCTGTCGGAGAGGTCTGGCAGGTTTGGGCGTTCCCATGGAAACGGCGGTATGCCGCTTTTTTTCCACCCTTCGGGAAGGCCATGATGAAAGGGCGGGAGCAATCCCGCCTTTTTTGTCTGATTCAGTTCATGCCGGGAATGGTATAGGTTGAGCAGGAGCCTGCGGAACAGGTCCGCTCCTGTTTGCTGATGCCTCCTCCCTTGCCCGTTCCCCCGGATGGAGCCATGGCGTAACTGGTGGCACTCATGACCCGTTCAAAGTGCTGGGCACCACAGTGGGGACATTTGATTTCTTCCTCATCACTGGATTTGAGGGTAAGAATTTCAAAAAGATCCTCGCACTCAAGACATTTGAACTCATAAATAGGCATGATCATACTCCTTGCTGAAAAAATAAAAAAGGTAAGGGTTGCAGGTGATTTTGTCAAGTATGGGCTTCCTGAAGCAGCTCCCTGGCGTGGGCCAGTGTTGTTTCAGAAATGGCGGCCCCACCCAGCATACGGGCCAGTTCCCTGGGCCGTTCTTCCGGGGCGAGGAGGTGGATGGCCGTGCGTGTTCTCCCCTTTTCCACGGTTTTGGCTATGCGGAAATGGTGGTGTCCGAATTTGGCAATCTGGGGAAGGTGGGTGATACAGATAACCTGATGGGTAAGGGCCAGGGACTGCATTTTACGGCCTACGGCCTCGGCTACGGAGCCTCCGATTCCCGCATCGGCCTCATCAAAAATAATGGTACTTACGGCTTCATTGCGGGCCAGTATGGTTTTGAGGGCCAGTACCGTGCGGGAAAGTTCTCCCCCGGAGGCGACTTTGCTTAAGGGATTTTCCGTTTCGCCCACATTGGGGGCAATGCGAAACTGGGCGGTTTCTCTGCCGTTTTCTCCAAGAGAGGCCTGCTCGCCATCCTTTAGCCACGGGTTTCTGGATTCTTCCAGGGGAAGCAGGGCCACGCGGAAGCGGGTGCCGGTCATACAGAGATCGGAAAGTTCCTGTTCCACGGCCCGGGCCAGTTTTTCAGCGGATTCGGCCCGTTTTTCCGATAGTATTCGTCCCAGCCGTGCGGTTTCCCTGTGGTGGGCCTCAAGATGTCTGGTAAGAGCCTCCATCCTCTCTTCCATAGAACCCGTTTCTTTGTGTCGTTTTTCCAGCCCTTCTCTGTGGGCGAGTACGGCAGCCAGGCTGCCTCCGTATTTTTTCTTCAGCCGGGACAGAAGATGGAGGCGGGCTTCCACCTGATCCAGCATGGCAGGATCCATGTCCATTCCATCGAGGTACTGGCGCAGGTGACCGGCCAGATCTTCGCAACGAAGGGCAAGGCTTTCCGCATCGGATGCCGCATTGATGAGGGTCGCATCCAGGGATGCGGCCTTTTCGATTTCCCGGTGCAACACGCTGAGACGTCCGGCAATGGCCTCTTCCCCCTCGTAGAGCTGGTCCACCACAAGGCTCAGGGTCTGGGCCAGAGTATGGGCGTGACGCAGTCGTTTTCTCAGGGTTTCCAGCTCTGTATCCTCATGGTCCCGGGGGTCTGCATTTTGGATTTCGTTGATCTGGAAGGCGATAAAATCGGCTTCTTCTTCGGCCTTAAGGCTTTTTTGCCGCAACCCTTCCAGCTCTCTGAGGGTCCGGGTCAGGGCCGTAAAGCTTTGCTGATAGAGGTTTTTATCATGTTCAAGTCCTGCATAATGATCCAGCATGTCAAGGTGAAGATTTTCATCCAGCAGGCGCTGATGGGCATGCTGGCCGGCAATGCTGGCCAGTTGGTCCGTGAGTTCTCCCAGGAGCTGTGCGGTGGCCATGCGTCCATTGATGTAAATTCTGTGGGGGCCTGTGGCGGAGAGAACCCTGCGTATGTGCAGTCCCTCCTGGGGCGGTAGGTCGTTAGCTGCCATGGCAAGGGCGGCAGGGCTTTGGGCTGGAGGGAGGAAAAGAGCCTCTACTTCGGCGGCTTCATGGCCCTGACGAATCATACGACCATCGGCACGACTTCCCAGAAGCAGGTTGACGGCCTGTATGATGATGGATTTACCGGCACCGGTCTCGCCGCTCATCACGGTCATGCCGTTGGAAAACCGTATTGTCAGGTCATCGATGATGGCAAAATTGCGGATGGCAAGTTCGCTGAGCATAGGTTTTTCCTTTATACCGTGGAAGAAGGGTGAGGGGGAGTGTGTGAATGAAAATACTGCCAGAGTCTGAGAAGCTGGACAAAAAGCAGCGCCGTAATAATGCGGGGCACCCAGAGCCAGAAAGCCGGAAGGCCCAGTGGCAGAAAAAGGGCCGGGTCTTCCACCATGGAATGATTGATGGCAATGGAAACCTGCAGTTTTTCCAGGTCCGGTCCAGCAATGTCCGATCCCTTCACTTCTTCCATAATGACAGCGGCCCCGTAGCTGAGGCCGAAGAGGATGGCTGTCAGCCAGAGAATGGTGGTGGACCGGGGAATTCCCATGAGGATGGAGACCGGCCTCGTTATGCGTGCAAGGGCCGATGTGATACCCATGGCTTTGCAGATTTCAAGGCAGGGCATGAGTACGAGCAGGATGCCCAGTATCTGAGCACTGAGAACAAATGTCTGCCATGCCCATGCCATAAAGGCTTCGGTGAAGGGGGGGCGGGACAAGATGGCAGTGGAAGTTTCATTGGCCGTTGTCTCGGGAGGCAGCCATATGGCTACAGTCATCACCGTAAGGGTGGCGGCGAGTATGCGGATCAAGGTAATCAGCCAGCCATTTATGCCTGTGGCATGCTGGACGGCTCCTTCCTGTATGAGATTGTGAGCTATGAGAAGAAATATGGCAATGAGGGTAAGGGTATGGGTATCAAGGGGCAGGGTGACCATTACGGCAATGGCCCCGTAAATATTCGTGAGCATGCCGATGATGAGGGGCAGGGCGGCGGCTGGTGGCAGGCCCATGGGCTGCATCAGGGGGCGAAGGAGAATCTCGAGATGGGGCATGATACCGAGCTGTACCAGCATAAAGGTACCCAGCCCTACAGGGATAAGGATTTTCAGTATCCAGATCAGGGCTGAAAGGGCTTTGAGAATGCCGGATAAAATGACCGGAACCGGAGTCCGGAAAAAGGAGTTTCTTTGCATGGATTTCCTCATGTTGGCCTCGCAGTTTTCCTGCACCTGCCTTATTAACCTGCTTTGATAAAGGTTTCAATCCCCATGCGGACCCCGTTGATGGTGATGACTGCCAGAAGAATGGATATGCTTTTGGAAAAGATCGTACTACCTTTCTCTCTGTGCGGACAAAGTTTGCGGTACAGAGGTGAAAACGTGTGTGTGGCAGGGAAGTTTCGTTGAAACGGCTGCCATGAAGCCGATGGGGGCTGTCCCGGTGAGGACTCAGGGATGCCTGCGGTAACGAAGTGCCTTTTTGGGTGTGTGCCGCCAGTGGAGGGAACTGCCGATGGATTATATCCGGATGGGATGAAAAAGCGGGGAAGGCTCCTTCAGAATAAAGAGCCTTCCCCGCTGATTTCAGGTAAAGGGGTAACCTCATGGCTGGCAGGTATTCCGGCTGCCTGCTATGATTCAGATCCGGGCAACATTTTTAGCGGCAGCCCCCCGGTCATTCTGCTCTATTTCAAAGCCAACGCGTTCGCCTTCGGCCAAGGTTCGAAAACCCTGCATGTCGATGGAAGAATGGTGCACAAAAATATCGCCACCGGAGTCTTTTTCAATAAAACCATAACCTTTTTTGTCGCTGAACCATTTTACGGTACCTTCAGTCTTTTCCAAAACGCTTCCTCCTTTACGCACGATTGTGACAGAAAATACGGTAGTATATTGTCTGTCGCCTTTTTATCGGTTCGTCCCGGGACGTTCCGTTTTTTATAAATGCCGCATGGAAAGGAGGCCTGTGGCGTTCAGCTAGTATGGAAAAAAAGGTTCAAACGGAAGGCCATCAACTGCTCTGAAGAAAAAGAATCTTCCTGGGCATTGTATCCGCTTATATAAACAGGCTGCGGATGAAAAAGTTTTTTTGTGCAGGAACCAAAAAGAATAGGGACTCCTTGTTCAGATTCTTTGATACTTATGGCGAAATTAATATCATGCAATGCACCAGAAGTGCAAGTGCGGGTTCTCTTTTTTTTTAAATTTTTTTCATCACGGGTTCCGGGGCGCCGGTTATGGCTGCCCCGTTCTGATGGCAAAGATCAGGAAATGGAAAAAAAGGTAACTCTTTCTTCCATTTCCTTCCGTATGGTATCTCTGGCCTCCGGGCTTGTCCCTTCAAACCGCAGCACAAGGGCAGGTTGGGTGTTGGAAGCACGTACAAGGCCCCATCCCTCATCGAACAGTACCCTGGCTCCATCAATATCAATTACCTTGTGGGTTTTCTGATAATGGTCGGTGATGGCCCGTACGATGGCAAATTTTTTCTCATCGTCACAGTCAACGCGGATTTCAGGAGTGTTGAAGGTTTCGGGAACATCGGCCAGAAGTTGATTCAGACTTTTTTCCGTGGTGGAAAGAATTTCCAGCAGTCGGCAGGTGGCGTAAATCGCATCGTCGTACCCGAAGTAACGATCTGCGAAGAACATGTGGCCGCTCATTTCTCCGGCAAGAACGGCACCGCTTTCCTTCATTTTTTGCTTGATGAGGGAGTGTCCCGTACGCCACATGATGGGCTTACCGCCTCTGGCAGCAATGTCATCATACAGGGTTTGGGAGCATTTGACTTCCGATATAAAGGTGGCCCCTGGATGGCTTGCAAGAATTTCCCTTGAAAAGAGAATCATGAGCTGGTCTCCGTGGAAGATCCGTCCGTCAGGGCCCACTACACCGATACGGTCCGCATCTCCGTCATAGCCGATGCCCACATGCGCTCCCGTTTCCTTGACGGTACGGATGAGATCCTGGAGGTTGGCCGCAATGGTGGGGTCTGCCTCATGGTTGGGAAAGGTTCCGTCCATATCGCAGAAAAGGGGGATGACTTCGCATCCAAGGGCTTCGAGAAGGGGCAGGGCCACCACGCCTCCCGTGCCGTTGCCCGCATCCACAACCACCTTCATGGGTTTTTGGATGCGGATATCGTTTTGAATCCAGTCCAGATAGGCGGGTACAGGGTTCTGCACAGATATTTTACCAGCCTGTTCTGTTTCGGAAAAGCGTTTTTCCATGGCTATTTTCCGTATGACCTGCAGTTCTTCGCCAAAGAGGGAAGCACCCGCCATGGTGGTTTTAAAACCATTGTATTCCGGAGGATTATGGCTGGCCGTCACAATGATGCCCGCATCGGTTCCGAGGTGATGGGTGGCAAAATAGAGAACGGGTGTGGGGCAGATACCAATTTCGATTACATCCATGCCTGTGGAGAGCAGCCCTTGCATCAGGGCCTGCTGGTAGGCTTCCGAGGTGCTGCGGCAGTCCCGTCCAACGGCAATGGTCCGGCAGCCACTGGCCCTCATGTGGGTACCCATGGCTTTGCCGATAAGGGTTACATCGTCTGCATCAAAGTCTTTGCCTGCTATGCCTCTTATATCGTATTCCCTGAAAATTCCCGGGTTCATGCTGGCTCCTTTGTTTGGGGCAAGGGTGAAGTCAGGCGGTAAGGGCCTGAAACGTTGAGGTCTGGCTGGTGATGATAATGATTTTACTCCGAGATAGCAGCGTCCCGGCTGTCAGCTAACAGCTACGCACAGGTGTATCTGGTCGGAATTTTTCTGTTTTCCAGAAATAACCGTCTTGCGGATGACCTGTTCCCCTGATTCAGCCAGAGGGTTGAGCAGGACGGTGCCGCATTTCGGTTATGATATGCTTTTTTTCAAATATGCTTTTTTTTGCGTCTTTCGGGATGAAAAATCAAGTCTTTTCCGGTGGTGTCCTTTCCGGACCAGTGAGTTTTCCCGTATTCTCTATGGTGTAACCTCCGAGAGCCTTCAGGGATTCCCGGAAGGTTTTTGTGGAAAGAATCCGTATGACGGCCTGAATCTGGGGTGTCTGCATAAGTTCTGCAGGAAAAATCAGCTCATAGGTTTCCGGTGTCAGAGGTACAAAGTCAAGATCCAGAGCGCGGGCTGCGGCGGCAATGCCGAGACCCGCATCCGCAGACCCGCTGAGAACGGCCGCAGCCACAGCCATGTGGGTGGTTTCCTCATTGTCATATCCCTCAATGTCTCCGGGGAATATGGTATTTTTCTGCAGCTCATAATCCATCAGAATGCGGGTGCCGGAACCCGGCTGGCGATTAATGAAGCGCAGGCCCGGCCGTAGAAGGTCTGCCGTGCGGCGGATATTCATGGGGTTCCCTTTGCGGACAATGAACCCCTGTATTCTGACAGCCAGATGCAGCCGGTATACGGGGGTCTCGGGCAGAATACGGGCAATGGCATTTTTATTGTAACTGCCGTCACTGGGGTCGAGGAGGTGGGATCCCGCCATGTGGCAGCTCTGACTGCGGATGGCCAGCAGGCCCCCCATGCTTCCCACGTGGGCGGATGATAGGCGGATGCCCATGGGTTTGAGATGGTTGGCCAGCAGGTCAAGGGCATTGTCATGGCTGCCCACCACAAGAAGGGTATTGTGAATTTCCTCTATGGGTCGCAGCAGCTCGGCCGTGGTTTCCGCCCCTGTTGCCAGCCCTTCGCTGTTGGCAGGAATGCGGAGAATGGCGTCCGCTTCCGTAATGGATGTAATACAACCCGCACCACGGGGCAGGGGAGCGGCAATGGTGCGTCCGGCAATCTCTGCCAGTCTTATCCGGACAAACTCCTCCAGCCCGAGTCGGGAGGGAATGGCTCTGGATAGAAAAACCGTACATTTTTTTCTATGGATAACCGGACGGCCGAGCATGCTGCGTATCAGAGGGCGGACCAGCTCTTCAAAGGCAAGGATGGCGGAAACGGGGTAGCCTGGAATTCCGAACACCGGTTTACTGCAGACTTTCCCAAGGACGACGGGTTTGCCCGGCATCATGGTGATGCCATGGAAAAGCACGTTGCCGGTTTTTTCCAGTGCGGTGCGGGTGAAATCATGGGAACCCGCGGAGGAGCCGCCTACGGTGAGGATAATGTCCACATCTTCTCTCAGGGCAGCTTCTTCAAGCTGGCTGGCCAGCAGATCCACTTCATCCCGTATGGGTGGAGCCGCTGTCCAGCGACCCCCGCAGGATTCTGCCAGTCTTCCCAGTACATGGCTGTTGGATTCGATGACTTCTCCCGGTCTGAGAAGGGCCGGATCCCTTTCCGCCGATACCAGTTCGGAGCCTGTGGGAAGGATGAGAACTCCGGGCTGCATGAAGACGGGAACAGACCGTACTCCGCCGGAAAGCAGAGCTCCTATGCAGTAGGGCGTGATTTCATGGGTGGCTGGAAAGAGCATTTCCGTGGCCACGATGTCCTCTCCGATTTTGCGTACGTGCTGCCATGGAAAAACCGGCGCTTCCAGCCGCAGTCCCTTTTCCTCCTGAGTGACTTTTTCAATCATGACCACAGCATCGCTGTCTCCGGGCAGCACTTGTCCTGTGTTTACAGGAAAGGCATTTTCCATTTCCTTCAGAAAAACAGGATGGCTTTCCGATGCATGAAAGGTTTCTTTTGCCCTGATGGCATAACCGTCCATGGCAGCCACATGATGGGGAGGAGAGGAGGCCGCCGCCATAACGGCTTCGGCAAGGACTCTGCCCACAGCCTGAGAAGATGGAATCTCTTCCTTTTTGCTGGTGACAGAGCCAAATTCCCGGAGGGTGATTTCTCTGGCCTGCTCAAGGGGGATCATGGAGAGGTAAACATTGCGCTGGGACATACCGGCTCCTTGGTGCGTGGTTAGAGTGGATAGACAGTGACAGAGCTGTCTTGCAGAAGGCCTTCCGTATCCCTGGGAACACAGACAAGCCCTTGAGCTTCCACCAGCGTGCGGATCAGTCCGGCTTCTCCGAGCATGGGTACGGCCAGCGGAGGATTTTCTTCGTCCTGAATGGCAACCCGTACATAATCTGCCCTGCCCATCACGGAGGCAATATTGCGTGAAAGCCGGGCTGTAAAGGGTCTTTCTTCGGGTCGGATACCCTTTTCTCCTGTGATACGACGGATGAGGGGTTTGACCAGAACCTGAAAGATGATGGCTGCGGAAGCCGCATGCCCGGGCAGTCCGATCAGAGGCTTGTTTCCCGCTCTGGCTATGAGGGTGGGTTTACCGGGTCGGATGGCCAGGCCATGGGCCAGTATGGTGGTGTCGGGAAGAGCCGCAATGGCTCTGGGGGCAAAGTCAAGGGTGCCCACGGAAGATCCCCCGGAAACAAGAACGACGTCGGAGGCATCCAGTGCCTGCTGCAGTGCCTGTAGGAGTGTTGCTTCATCATCCTTTGCGATGGGGAGTTCAAGGGGGACAGCTCCCTGTTCGCTAACCATGGCCGCAAGGGTTCGGGTATTGATATCCCGTATTTCACCCGGATTGAGTCTGCTCTCGGGAGGGCGGACCTCATCGCCCGTAGAAAGGATGGCTATCACGGGTTTTTTAAAAACCCTGACCGCGGTGAAACCAGATCCTGCCAGAAATCCCAGGTCCTGGGGTCGCAGCCGTTTTCCCTGTGCAAGGAGCAGCTGCCCCGGACGGGCATCGTCTCCTTTACGGATGACGTGGGTACCCGGTGCAACGGATTTGTGAATTTCCGCAAGGCTGTCGTCAATGGGGGTGGTATCTTCAATCATGACTACGCTGTCTGCGCCCTGGGGAAGCATGGCTCCTGTGGCGATGGCCGCTGCCTGCCCCGGTCCTATGGAAAAGGGTGGGTGGTCGCCTGTTTTAATGCGTCCTACAAGGGTGAAGAGAGGGGAGGCACTTTCCGAGGCACCAAACGTATCTTTTGCGCGGAGGGCAAAGCCGTCCCGTGTGGAGCGGTCAAAGCCGGGAACATCTTCTCCGGCCACCGCACTTTCGGCAAGAATGCGATGCAGAGCTTCGGATACGGGCTGCTTCTCGGTCTCCATGGTAGGGAAGAGGGAGATAAGCCTCAGGGCTTCATCAAGGGAAATAACGGAAAAGAAGGCTGGTGTCATAGAATCTCCGGAAGCAGGGGACATCCGCAGCAGGGGGTATGCGGAGCGGGGCTGTAAGGGGTTTCCGTCGGGTACGTTTGCAAGAGACAGGGCAATCCCGGCTTCAGGTTTTCTTCTACAGTCGGCATAAAAAGTCAAGGGAGAGCCTTACGCCCAGCCCCATATTACCGGTAAAAAAGAAAGAAGGAGAAGGTTCGTTTGGATAGTCATGTGCGGTAATCATGGCTGAAGAGAGGGCTTTTGAACCATGAATCATCAGAATTAAAAAATGAGACTCCGGCAGTTTCAGGACTGCCGGAGTTGGTTCAGGAGGGGGACCGGACGAGGAGTCTCCGGTCTCTCAGGTGACGGGAGGAAAGAAGCGGATTGAGCAGGAGGTGCTGTGGGATAGCATTATAAAATGTGTAAAGGTCATGGTAATCAACGGCAACTGTTTCAGTGATACAGCTTTTTCTGAAGCCAGTCTTTAACTTCACCTTCCAGTGCATAGACTCCTCTGTTGTGGCCTATGGATTCAAGAAAGGTTTCTTTCAGTCCCGGAGGCAGGGGGATTCTGGCAAGTTCAACGGCTTCTTCCGAGTTTCTTCGTATGAGATAAATCACCGGTGTATCTTCCCAGGTATTGACCGTAAAATAAAAGGATTTATCGTGTTTGCCCCGTACGGAATAGCGCAGGCCTCCCGGCTTCCATATGCCACCCCACTCCAGATAGAGGTTTACGGCATCTTCGGGGGTGAGTTCCCAGTCTATTTCATTGAGAAGATGTAAATTGTTTTTCAGTTCTTCTATGGCCAGCATAAGCATTCCCTCCTTTCGGGGTGAGCTTGTTTCGTCTTCTGTCTGCGTTTAATCATAATGCATATTCAGTGCCAGAGCTTGAGGCGTCTCTGTTTTTATTGATTTTACAGGTTTTTGTCTTGAAATGCTTTTTGAGCTCCCGATTTATTGCCCATAAAAGTGTGCCGCGGACAACACTGTATCATATGGTATCTTGATACAGTGCTTTTTTCTTGTTATTTCAAAAGCAAACTCCTGATAAGAGCATTTATTCACTCTGCGCGTCACAGATGGTCGGTGAGAAAAAAACAGTGAGAAAAGGATGGCTTCCGCAGAGAAGAAGCCCCATCACCCTTGTGGCTGGTAAGAGACATTGCTGTGGCATGAATCATGAATAGGTGAAAAAACAAAAAGTACTGACTGGATGTTGCAAGTCGGCAGAGGCGTGTTACAGTATTCCAATACAGTCAGCCCCAGAGCGGCGCTTGGAGACCAATGGTGAAAGCCTGTAATGAAAACATAGAAAAAACCCTTGTACTGGCTGATCAGATGCTGGCCCTTGCGGATAAGGGAGATGAGGAACGCGAAGATGTCGGCTGTGGTGTACTCTATGGTATACTCAGAGACACGGGCTACAGGCTGAAGCAGCTTGCGGAAAAGGAAAAAGCATCCCATATGTTCAAGGGAAGCTGGCCGGACTGAGGGGATGGATACTTGTTTTTTATGGCATCACACAGTAAATAGTAATAACAACGGAATCGGAAAAGGAGTGTATGCATGGTTGCAAGGCTTGATGTTTACAGATGTGAGGTTTGTGGGAATGTGGTAGAAGTTATGCATGGCGGTAAGGGAGATCTTGTATGCTGCGGTCAGCTCATGGTGCATCTGACGGAGAATACGGTGGATGCGGCCAAGGAAAAACATGTACCGGTGATTGAGCGGATTCCGGGAGGTGTAAGGGTTGTGGTTGGCAGTGTTGAGCATCCCATGGTGGAGAAGCATTATATTGAATGGATTGAGGTTATCGCGGACAACCGGGTTTATCGTAAGGACCTTCAACCCGGCGAAAAGCCGGAGGCTGTTTTCATGATGGAAGCGGAAAGATTTGTCGTTCGTGAATACTGCAACCTCCATGGCGTATGGAAAGCTGACGGCTGAATGTTGCTTTTACGATGAATCATGCGTAACGGTTTCATGGCTGCATCCGTTTTACTGAAATCGCGGACAATCTCTTTAAAAAAAGAAAGGATCCCTGCTATGACCCAGTGGAAATGCAGCGTCTGTGGCTATCAGATGGAAGCTGAAACGCCTCCCAATGAGTGTCCTTCCTGTAAGAAAACCTGCGAATTCCTCGATAATACCTGCTATACACCGGATTGTGAGGGTGCCGGTAAGGATGATAGAATTCGCTAATGGACGGAGCTCCGGGATGCCGGAGCTCTAACAAGAGCCGGGGCCATACAGGTTCCGGCCTGTCTCTGTAAGGAGGAGACTCCATGGATGTGGTCCTGCTTTCACGGTTGCAGTTTGCAGCAACCACCATGTTTCATTTTCTTTTTGTTCCCCTCACACTGGGGCTTTCCATTCTGGTCGCATGGATGGAAACCCGTTATGCTCGTACAGGAGATGAAGTCTATCTCCGCATGACTAAGTTCTGGGGGAAGCTTTTTCTCATCAACTTTGCCGTAGGGGTGGTAACAGGCATCACCCTTGAATTTCAGTTTGGCACTAACTGGTCCCAGTATTCCGCTTATGTGGGGGATATTTTCGGATCACTTCTGGCCATAGAGGCCACAGCAGCTTTTTTTCTGGAATCCACCTTTATCGGGATCTGGATTTTCGGATGGAAGCGGCTCTCCGCTAAGGCGCATGCAGGGGTCATGTGGATGGTGGCCATAGCCGGCAATGCGTCGGCCATATGGATTCTTATCGCCAATGCCTGGATGCAGCATCCCGTAGGATACACTCTTCGTGAATCCTTTGGTGGTCAAAGAGCTGAAATTACAGATTTCATGGCGGTAATCACTCAGAAGTTTGCGTGGCTGACCATTATGCATACCATTGCCGCCAGCATTGTGCTGGCCTGTTTTTTTGTTATGGGTATCAGTGCATGGCATCTTTTACGAAAGCAGCATGAGGAGGTGTTTACCCGGTCTTTCCGCATGGCTCTGGTGCCGGGTTTGATTTTTTCTCTTTTTGTGGCCATACAGGGCGATTTTCATGCCGTGGATGTGGCCCACACCCAGCCAGCCAAAATGGCAGCCATGGAGTTTCACTGGGAAACCCAGCCGAATGCACCCAGCTATCTGTTTGCATGGCCGGATCCCGAGGCAGAAAAAAACAGTATAGAAATTGGTAAAATTCCGGGCATGCTGAGTTTCCTCATCCATCATGATTTTTCCACTCCTGTGACAGGTTTAAAAGATATTCCAAAGGATGAACGGCCGCCCATTGCCCTTGTCGGCATGGCCTTTCGTGTTATGGTGGGGCTCGGTGCCTATTTCATCATTGCCTGCAGTATCGGGTGGTTTTTCAGAAAACGCCTGCAGGAGAAAACCTGGTATCTGAAGATGATGCTCTGGTCCATTCCCCTTCCCTATATTGCCACCCAAGCCGGATGGCTGGTTACGGAAGTGGGGCGGCAGCCATGGATTGTTTACGGATTGATGAAAACATCCGATGCGGTGTCGCCGATATCCACCGGGCAGGTGGCTACCAGTCTTGTGGCTTTTATCGTGGTATATGGTCTTCTGGGCCTTGCCGGGTTTACCATGATCGCTAAAAAAGCGATGAAGGGTCCCGATCTGCCGGAAGCAACGGAAACAAAGGCCTGATAACAACGCCGCGGATGCGGACTGGGAGGACATCATCTATGGAACTGCAGGTCATTTGGTTTTTTATATGGGGCTTGCTCTGGGCCGCCTTTTTCATGACAGACGGTTTTGATCTGGGGGTGGGAACCCTTTATCCCTTTCTGGGAAGTGATGAAACGGACAAAAGAAAAATGATCAATGCCATCGGCCCGTTGTGGGATGGCAATGAAGTGTGGCTGATCACGGCCGGCGGGGTAACTTTTGCTGCCTTTCCTCTCGTTTACGCCACCATGTTTTCCAGTCTGTACACACCTCTGATGTTCATTCTTTTCGGGCTGATCATCCGGGGAGTGAGTTTTGAATTCCGTGGGCTTTCCGACAGTGCGCTGTGGAAAAAGACCTGGGATACCTGTATTTTTGTGGGCAGCTTTGTTCCGGCCCTTCTTTTTGGGGTCGCCTTTGCCAATATCTTCATGGGGCTTCCCATCGATGGCGAGGGTATTCTGCATGGTAACCTCTTCACCCTTCTGAACCCTTACGGCATCATGGGTGGAGTGCTGTTTGTTCTGCTTTTTATGCAGCACGGGGCCTTGTGGCTCTGTATCCGGACGGAAGAAGGGCTGCAGCAAAAGGCCATTCAAACGGCCCGCATGCTCTGGCCCGTGGCACTTTCCGTGCTGGCGGTTTTTGTGATTGCCAGCTGGTTTTATACGGATCTGTATGCCAACTATCTGGCTATGCCCCTGCTCTTTACGGTTCCCGTTCTGGCGGTGGCTGCCTTTATCGGTGCCCGGATTTTTCTGGGAAAAGGCCGTTATTTTCCGGCATGGGGTATGAGCGCGGCGGGTATTGTGGCCACAACCTTTTTTGGTATCATTGGCCTTTTTCCCAATCTGTTCCCTTCAAGTCTGGATCCGGCTTATAGCCTGAATGCCATGAATTCGGCTTCCAGCCCTCTGACTCTGACCATCATGCTTTGGGTTGTGGTCTGCCTGATTCCGCTTGTTATTGCCTATCAGGCTTGGGCTTACTATACTTTCCGCTTCAAGGTGGAAAAGGAAGATTTCACCTATTGAAAAGAGATGAAGGTCTGTCTGTGGGGATTCAGGGGAAGGAACGGGGCCTCTTGTCCGCAGTGAAGACAATCATAATTAAAAAAAGGAGTATGTCATGAAGTATGTATGTGATGTATGCGGGTGGGAATATGACCCTGCAGAAGGTGACAGCGAAGGCGGCATTGCGCCGGGAACGGTTTTTGCCGATCTTCCGGAAGACTGGGTCTGTCCTGTCTGTGGAGCGGGCAAGGATCAGTTTTCTGCTGCTTGAATGCAACGGATAGAACCCTTTTTCAGTTCCCGCCGCATGATATCGTGGAGTCAGGACCGAAGCAAAGGCCGGTTCTGTTTGTTACAGGGCGTATTACTCCGCTTTTTGCCCTGTGAAACCGCCTGCACTGGCCGGTTCAGTGTTCTTGCTGGCTTCCGTGTGTGGCCGATCTGAAGAGTGGATTGTTGCAGGGGGGGGCAGAATAGTTGCTTTCCTCCGCTGTCTACCAAGAAACCGGGTTTTTCGTCCTGAAAAGCCCGGTCATTTCTTCCGTTTTTCTCTCCTTCTGATTCATGATAAGGAAACAATATGCGACCCGTTGAAATTGCACCTAATATTTTTGAGGTTGGCGTAAGGGATTGGAACATAAGAGATTTTCATGGTTATTCCACACCGGCAGGCACCACCTACAATGCCTTTCTTATCCGTGGAGAAACCAATGTGCTCATTGATACGGTGAAAGCAGAGTTCACCGAAGAGCTTCTGGCCAATATCCGAGCGGTTATGGACCCTAAGGATATTGATATTGTGGTCAGTAATCATACGGAAATGGATCATTCAGGTGGTCTTCCCCGCGTCATGTCCGTGGTGGGTGAGGACAAGCCCCTTTACTGTTCCAAAATGGGAGCTAAGAATCTGGCCCGCCATTTCCATCAGAAGTGGAACCTGAAAGAGGTCGGTTCCGGAGAAGAGCTTGCCATCGGCTCCGGGCGTACGCTGATGTTTTTGGAAACCCGCATGCTGCACTGGCCGGATTCCATGTTCACCTATCTGAAGGAAGAAGGCATTCTGTTTTCCAGCGATGCCTTTGGCCAGCACTATGCGGGCAGCGAGGTTTTTGACGACCAGATGGATATTTCCGAGCTGCTTTTTCATGCAAAAAAATATTATGCCAATATTCTTTTGCCCTTTTCGTCCCTTATCACAAAATTACTGAAGTCTGTTGGAGACATGGGACTTCGGCTCAACATGGTCTGCCCGGATCATGGTATTCTCTGGCGTAAAGATCCTGCGGTGATTCTTGAGGCCTATGAACGGTGGAGCCGTCAGGAAACATTGGACAAGGCTGTGGTGATCTACGACACCATGTGGCATTCCACGGAAATGATGGCCGATGCCATTGTGAGCGGACTGGTGGAGGCCGGTGTTACCCAGGTGCGTCCCATCAGCGTACGCAAATCTCACCGTTCGGATATTATGACAGAGATTATGGATGCAAAGGCTGTCCTTGTGGGTTCGCCAACCCTGAACAACCAGATTTTCCCCGCACTCATGGATGTGCTGACCTATATGAAGGGCTTAAAACCTCAGGGTAAAATTGCCGCGGCTTTCGGCTCCTACGGCTGGAGCGGAGAGGCTGTGAAGCTTTTGAATGCGGAGCTTGCGTCCATGGGCTTTGAGCTTCCCGAAGAAGGTATCCGTGTGCAGTATGTCCCGGAGCATGATCAGCTCACCCTCTGTCACGGACTGGGAAGGCGCATTGGGCTGAAGATCCTGGGCAAGGAGGCCTGATGGGAGACTATGCAGCGGAAGTGGATCTTGTTACCTGCATTCGCTGTGGTATCTGCGTGGAACTCTGCCCGGAGGTCTTCGGGTGGAGTGCCACAGGCAGTTTTGTGGTGGTGCGGGAAAGCGGTGTGATACCCGATTGCCTGGAGGAAGCCATCAGAAACTGTCCTGCGGACTGCATCCGAGCTCGCTAGTTTCAGAACATTCAATGGAGGCATCATGCAGAAAACAGCCCTTTTTGTTTTTAACGGGGATCCCATGTGTTTCATCCATGTACTGCTTAACGGACTGGACATGCATGAAAGGGGGGATGAGGTGGCACTGGTTCTGGAAGGTTCATCCACGGCCCTGATCCCTGAGCTGGAAAAAGAAGCTCATCCCCTTCATGCTTTATGGAGAAAAGCCCTGGACGCAGAGATTGTAGCCGGAGCCTGCAGAGCCTGCTGTAGTAAAATGAAAGCTCTGCAGGCAGCGGAAAAGGCCGGGCTCAGCCTTTTGGATGACATGGCCGGTCATCCGTCCATGACGGCCTTCCGGGACGGAGGGTATACTCTGCTGACTTTCTGATGAAGGGAGCCTGATCCATGGACCGAAAGGCGTTGAAGGCCCATGTCCTTGCCTGTCTTGAGATGGAGGACGGTGCTGCCATGGAAGTACGGTTGGCCGCCCTGTCGGGTCGAAGGGCGGCAGGGCCTTTGATCGGGGCGTTATGTCACAGGGAGTCCCGTGTATTCTGGGCAGCGGTAAGGGGCCTGGGGGCTGTGGCTGAAGGGCTTTTTGATTCGGACTCTGAAGGGGTTCGATGGATCATGCGCAGGCTTATCTGGATGCTGAATGATGAGTCCGGTGGCATGGGATGGGGCTGTGGTGAGGCCATGGGAGAGATTATGGCCCGCATACCGAAGATGGCCCATGAGTATCACAGAATTCTTTGTTCCTACATGGACCCGGATGGTAATTTTCTGGAGAATCCCCTGCTGCAGAGAGGGGCTCTCTGGGGCCTTGCCCGTCTGGGGGAAGCCTCTCCCTTTTTTGTCCGCGATCTGAACGGTTTTCTTGACCACTATCTTTCATCGGAAGATCCTGCCATTGTAGCTCCCGCTCTTTTGCTGGCGGGCATGCTGAATGATCCTGCCCATAAAGAAAGCCTTACCAGACTTCTCAGTGATGAAAGACGGTTTTCCCTCTACCGGGAAGGCCGTTTTGTGTCTGTTGTCATTGCAGAGCTTGCCGCAAAGGCTTTGTAATGAAGCAAGGGGACGTTCTTGTTGCCGTGGGAGAGAGGTCTCCAGCCGTGTATCGGCAGATAGTGGACCATGCCCGGTTTCAGTCTGGAAATCCATAGGAGGAGAGGTAATGAAAACATGGTTCTGGCTGCCTTTGGTTGTGGCTTGCATGGCCGTGAACGCAGGGGCCGGAGATGGATTATCTGACGTCTTTCCGGCCCCGGTCCCTCTGCCGGTTCCGGATCGGGTTTTCTCTTTGAGAGATGCCGTTGCCATGGCAAAGGAGGGAAATCCGGATATGGTGGCGGCACAGGCCAGAATCAGGGAGTCGGAGGCAGTCTTCATGGAAGCCGGTGCCGGATTATGGCCCCGTATGGGCCTTTCTTTGACCTGGACAGGGGGAGATGCCCCCAGCTCTTACCTTTTTTCAACCATTGATCAGCGCCGCCTGCCCCAGAATGTAAATTTTAATGAACCTGGCTCCTTTCGGAATACCGAAGCCATGCTCTGGGGAGAAATGCGGCTGTTTAATGGCGGACGTACGAGGTTGTTCAGGGAAATGGCTGCCTTGGGCAGCAGAGAAGCTTCCCATGCCAGGGATAATGTGGAAAATCATCTTGTTGCTGCTGTGATCGATGGATTCTATCGGGTAAAGGCAATGGAAGATTTTCTTCTGATTGCAGAAGAAGCTCTGGCTTCGGTTGCCCGCCAGCTGGAGGTGATGACAGTACGGTATGAGGGGGGCAGCGTGCTGAAGTCGGATCTGCTTTCGATGGAAGTGAGGCTGGCGGAGGTGATGGAAGAAAAGGTGATGAGCGGGAGCAGGCTTCGGGTTGCCCGGGCCGCTCTGGCAGCCCTCATGGGTTTTTGTCCCGGCGAGGGAGTGCGGATTGGAGATGCGGATTTTCGTCTTCCCCTGTTGCCCACAGATGGTGAAAATGCCATGGCTCTTGCGATGAAGCACCGTGCGGAGCTGAAAGCTGTGGCCCTTTCCATGGAGCGTTCCCGCAGGGCAGTAAGGGCGGAGCAGCTGCGGATTCTTCCCACCCTGGATCTTCAGGCTCGCTATTGGCATGATGACAGGGATTGGGATTTTGACAGGAACAGGGAGAACTGGGATCTTTCGCTCAGGGCCAACTGGGAGTTTTTTGACGGTTTTTCCAGACGAGCGGGCAGGCAGGGAGCCGAAGCCCGTGAGGCGGGTGAAGCGGCAAAGGCCAGAAACCTGCTTCTGTATATCCGCCAGGATGTGGAAGAGGCTCTTTCCGATGTGGTCGGTTCGGATACCCGTTATGAAGTGGCCGCCAGAGGAGTCATTATGGCTAAAGAGTCGCTGGAGCTGGTGCGCAGGCAGTACGGAGGGGGAGCGGCAACGGTGACCCGCTACCTGCAGGCGGAGCTGGATCATAACCGCGCTCAGGTCCGGAAAACAGCTGCACTGTATGACCGTGAAAGGGCACGTGCCGATCTGGCAAGGGCGCTGGGACTTCTGGGCGGGGAGGGGTTTTAATGATGCATGCTGCATACAGAGGAATGAAGGGATGGGGGCTCCGGTTTTTCTGTTCCGGGTTTTTTGTCGTTTTGCTGGTCGCTTGCGGTAGCAGTGAGCAGGAAAGCCCGGTGGCGGTTTCTTCCCTCTCGGAACCTTTGCATACGGCTATGGCCGTTGCGGGAGAAAGGATGGAATGGCTGGATGCCGTTGGAACGGTTCGGCCCCGTACGGAGTCCAGCCTGGAGTCCAGGCTGGCTGCCCAGATTAAGGAAATTCGTGTACATCCGGGTAGCTCGGTGAGTCGGGGGGATCTGCTGATTCTTCTGGATGATGGCGAGGTTCGAGCCCGTATGGAACAGGCAAAGGGGGCTGTTTCACAGGCCACGGCCGCGAGGAGGGAGGTGCTGCAGGCCATTGCTTCTGCGGACGCAGTGCTGGAAGCGGCCCGGCTGGATTATGAACGTATTACGGGTTTTCTGGCCGAAGGTGCCGCCACCCGGCGCGACATGGAGCAGGCCACGGCCGTTTTTCATCAGGCAAAGGCCCATGCTCTGAAGACCAGGGATGGCCTGACCGGTGCGGATGCGGTTATCCGGCAGGCGGAAGAAAAACTGCGGGAAACAGAGATTGCCCATGGTTATACGGAGATCCGTGCTCCGGAATCGGGGGAGGTGTTGAAACGGCTGGTGGAGCCAGGAGATATGGCTGTGCCGGGAAGGCACCTGCTCGTTGTGCAGACCAGTGGTTTTTTGCGGCTGGAAGCCTATGTGCCGGAAAGTCTTTTTGCCCGGGTGGCGCCGGGTGCTGTTTTACGGGTTGTCATCCGGACCCTGGACGCCGAGCTGGAAGCGGAGGTGGAGGAAGTGGTGCCCTATGCGGATTCCCGAAGCCGTACTTTTCTTGTTAAAGCATCCCTCCCCTTTACGGAAGGACTGTATCCGGGCATGTTCGGAACCCTTCGTATTCCCATAGGAACAAGGCCTGCCGTGTGGGTACCGGAAAATGGCATCCGCCGGATGGGGCAGCTGGACCTTGTGTATGTGGAAGTGGATGGACGCTGGGAAAGGCGGTTTGTGACCAGAGGGGAGAGGCTTGAAAAGGGAATGGTAGAGATCCTGTCCGGTCTTTCCGGAGGCGAAAGGGTGGGGTTGATGATGCCGGAGGAGAGACGGCCATGAACCATGAAATTTCGGGTGACAGAGGTCAGGGCCCTCCGACGGGTGTGGTGATCAGTCTTGTGCGTCAGTTTCTGTCTTCCAAGTTGTCGCCCATAGTGATGGTGGCAGCCCTTGCCCTTGGTTTTTTTTCCGTATGGCTGACTCCCAAGGAGGAGGAACCTCAGATTGTGGTTCCCCTTGCGGATATTTTTGTGGATGTGCCCGGAGCTTCCGCAAAGGAAGTGGAACAGCTGGTGGCGACCCCATTGGAACGGCTGCTCTGGCAGATTGACGGAGTGGAATACGTGTATTCCATGGCCCGCCGGGACAGAGCCGTGGTGACCGTGCGATTCTATGTGGGGGAAGACAGGGAAGCTGCACTGGTACGGCTCCATAACAGGATCATGATGAATCAGGACCTTGTACCGTCCATTGTGCGGGGCTGGCTGATCAGACCTGTGGAAATTGATGATGTCCCCATAGTGAATTTCACCCTTCATTCCGCCGTTTATGACGACCATGCCCTGCACCGTATGGCCGGTGAGGTTCTGGCCAGACTTTCTGAGGTGAAAAATGTGTCCCGCACGGAAATGGTGGGCGGGCGAAGGCATGAGGTAAGGGTTTCCCTGTTGCCCGAGCGCATGATGGGGTTGGGCGTGGATGTGAATTCCATTCTGAGCCGTCTTGCCTTATCAGATGTTTCTGTGAGTGCAGGCCGTATCAGTCAGGCCAACCGAAGCTTTGTGGTGGGTAGTGATTCCTTTTTGAAAAATCTGGACGATGTGGCTTCCCTTGTGGTGGGGGTACACGGGGGGCGGCCCGTTTACCTCAAGGATATCGCCCTGATTGAGGAGATGCCGGAAGACGCCCGTTGTTTTTCCCGCCTGAGTTTTGGTCCTGGTTACCAAAGAGAAGTTCCCGATGAAGGATTGCCCCGTGCCGCCGTTACCCTGGGGGTGGCCAAAAAACGGGGTACCAATGCCGTTACGGTGGCGGATGCGGTGGTGGCTCGCATGGAAAAACTCCAGAAAGAAATGTTGCCCCATGGAGTTGCCCTGTCTGTCACCCGAAATTACGGAGAGACCGCCCGAGAAAAAGTATCCGATCTTCTGCTTTCTCTGGCTTTTGCTGTTGTTTCCGTTGTGCTGCTTCTCGCTCTGACCCTTGGATGGCGGGAAGCCCTTGTGGTGGCAGTGGCCGTTCCCCTGAGTTTTTCTCTGGCTCTTTTTGTGAATTATCTTGCCGGTTATACCATTAACCGGGTTACCCTTTTTGCCCTTATTCTTTCCCTTGGTCTTGTGGTGGATGATCCCATTACCAATGTGGACAATATTCAGCGAAACATCCGTAAAGGTGAGCTGGACCCGAAGGATGCCACTCTGATGGGAGTAAGGGAGGTACTGTCCCCGGTTCTGATGTCCACGGTGGCCATTATTCTGTGTTTTGTGCCCCTTTTTTTTATCACGGGCATGATGGGGCCTTACATGGCTCCCATGGCGGTGAACGTTCCCCTTACGGTTATTTTTTCTACCCTCTGGGCCCTTACCATTGTTCCATGGCTTTCATGGCTGCTGCTGAAAAGAATTGGAGGCAAGGATGGTGGGACAGGGCAAAGGGGAGCCACTGGCGTGCATCCTGTCATTGAGCGATTGTATCGGAAGATCATGACCCCTTTCCTCCATTCCCGCCAGCATCGCTATGCCTTGCTGGGAGGTATTCTGCTGCTGTTTGGAGGCTGCCTTTCACTGGTTTTGCTGCGGCAGGTTCCATTGAAGCTTCTTCCCTTTGATAACAAAGCGGAATTTCAGATTGTACTGGATATGCCCGAGGGAACCACCCTGGAAGCCACGGATGCTGTGGTGCGGGAATTCGAGTATTTTCTGCGTTCGGTTCCCGAAGTCCGGGAAATTATCAGTTTTACGGGTACGGCTTCTCCCATGGATTTTAACGGAATGGTGCGGAAATATTACCTGAGGCAGGGGCCGCATCTTGCCGATATCCGGGTTAATCTGGTGCATAAGAGTCAGCGGAATGCTCAGAGCCATGGCCTTGTACTCCGGCTGCGTCCGGATCTGGAGTCCCTTGCCTGCCGCCATGGTGCCAGCATGCAGCTGGTCGAGGTGCCGCCGGGTCCGCCGGTGCTGGCCACTCTGGTTGCAGAAGTTTACGGAAGAGAGGATATGACCTATGACGATCTTCTCAGGGCCGCCGACCACGTGCGGGATATCATGCTGGCAGAGCCCTTTGTCACGGATGTGGATATCATGGCCGAATCCCCCCATGAGCGTATGGTGCTGGAGGTGGACAGAGAAAAAGCGGCCCTGCACGGTATTTCGGTTCATGCCCTGCTGACAACGTTGGAAACGGCCGTTGGCGGCAGCATACCCGCCACCCTTCACCGGGAAGGGGAGCGCTCCCCCCTGCCTGTGCGGGTGACGGTTCCCAGAGAAGTTCGCAGTTCCATGGCAGGCCTTGGGTCCATCCCCATGGCAACACCCGCAGGTGTCATGGTTCCCCTGTCCGAACTTGTCAGCGTGAAAAGGGTGCTGGAAGAAGGAACCATTCATCATAAAAATATGGAACGGGTGGTCTATGTACTGGGTGAGATGGCGGGAAAATCTCCTGCCGAAGGGGTGATTGATCTGATGTCCCGCATGCGGGAGAATCCCCCCGCAGAGGGTATCCGTGTGCAGTGGGCAGGGGAGGGGGAGTGGAAGATTACACAGAGGGTTTTTCGGGACATGGGGCTTGCCTTTGCCGGAGCCATGCTGGGAATTTATCTTCTTCTGGTGATACAGTCGGGAAGTTTTGGTTTGCCCCTTCTGATTATGATGGCCATTCCCCTTACCCTGTTGGGTATTCTGCCGGGTTTCTGGCTGCTGAATCTTGTGGCAGCTCCTTCCGTGGGCCCCTATGTTAACCCCGTCTTTTTTACGGCTACCTCCATGATCGGCATGATTGCTCTGGGAGGTATTGTGATACGCAACTCCCTTGTGCTGGTGGAGTTCATTCAGGAGGCTGTGGCAAAGGGAATGGTGCTTTCCGAAGCTATTCTGCAGAGTGGAGCCATCCGTCTGCGTCCCATTGTACTGACGGCTTTGACCACGGCCATCGGCGCTTCTCCCATTACACTGGATCCGGTTTTTTCCGGTCTGGCCTGGGCTCTGATCTTCGGGCTTTTTGCCTCCACCCTTTTTACTTTGCTTGTGGTGCCCGTCACCTATTATGCCTTGTTCCGCCATTCGGGAGGAGAAAGGAAATGAAGAAGTCCATGGGCCGGGTCAGGAAGAAAGTCCTGTCTGGGAAGGCTGGCGCTGGCAAGTGTATGGGCAGGAAGGGCGGGGTGGGCAGGGTTGAAGGGGGCGGTCGGAATGTGCGCACTTTTTTTTTGCTCTTGTAAACAAAAAAGCCTTCCGGGTAGTAAGCCGGAAGGCTTTTACGAAGATTGTCTGTGTGGCAGTGTGTCAGAACCGGTAGTTGGCCGTAAGGGAATAGGCCCACAGGTAGCCCTGATTATCCACATGAACCGTGCCGTTTTCCGCATCCGGACCATCCAGCACAGGGATTAGTCCGCCTATGGTTTTGTTCAGGTTTTCTGAGGTTCCCCGGACATCATCCCGGTACCCCCAGTCAAAGGTCCGGATGTGCTGGAAGGCCACATCCACAGTCCAGTTGGCATTGACCTTGACGGAAGCACCCAGATTCATGAGGTGCCGGTCCGTGTCCGGCCAGCCATTGTCAAAGGTATGGGCCGGAACGGGTGTGGGGTCATAGACATAGCCGGCAAGGAAGGTGAAACGGTCATTGTATACGTATTCCACACCCAGCTTGTACTGAATTTCGTTGGACCAGTCGCGGTTGTAACCCATGTCTCTGGTCTGACCGAGGGTGCTCTGACCCACCTTATGGATGAGGCCGGCCTTTTGCTGCGCCTGAAATGCCGCATACTGATCTTGTGTAATCTGATTATTCTGCAGTGCCGCATTGGCCATGTTGGTTGCCGTTTGATCGATGATGGCCACAACGCCGTCGGGCAGTACGCTTGAGGTGATATATTCATGCTGGAAGGCATTGATGCTCCAGTTGGCCCATACCATATCAAAGGACATGGCCAGCCGCTCCGTAAGGGCATAGCGGAGCCCCACCTGAACCTGATCCGGATGGTCATAGGGCATGCTTACGCTGCCCACCTTCTGCCCGTTGTGGATAAAATCTCCCTTAAAATCTCCGTTGGCTCTGGATCGGTAGGTAAGTCCGAGGCTCAGCCTGTCTGTGGGCTGGTACTGAATTCCTGCATTCCATGACCAGTTGAAGGAGTCTTCCATATCCAGTTCTGTGGTAATGAAAGGCCCACCCGAAGAACTTCTGGCAGCACTGACATCTTTCAGCAGGGCCGTAACCTGCGCATCGTTGTATCCTTGCTCTGTGAAACCTGCCTTCAGCTGTTTGATGACGGCAGACTGAAAGGGGTCCTCGTAACTGGTTTTCCCTGCCTTGCAGGAGGACCGGCCCAGACTGAGACCCAGACCAAAGGAAAGCCGGTCGTTGATTTTATAGGAAAAGGCGGGGGTAACGGCTATGCGGGTATACATGGACTCCCAGGCATTGAAGCCCATGGGTTTTTGGAAGGGATCCTTGTCCGTATCAATGTGAAATCCATAGGGTGCATAGGCAGCAATGCCAAAGCTGATTTTATCATTGACGGGCATGGCAAAGCCCATGTGGGGGTTCAGGAGGGGATCCATGTCCGTCTTCCACCGGGTGTTCTGGATGCCAAGGTCCTGGGTCCGGTCCTTTCCCTGTGAATCTATGATTGCAAAATTTTTATAGTACACTTCCGCATCATAAACCGTAAGACCGGTTGTGAGCACGGGGGCGTCAATATTACTGAGCCCTGCAGGATTATAGTACACGGCAAAGGCATCCGTTGCGTGGGCCGAGACGGCTTCCCCGAGGGCTGCGTTCCGTGCACCAATGCCAAAGGGCTGCACAAGGGCAGCCTGTGCGGTACTGCCCAGAAAAATAAGACCTGCACACATCATCATCAGTTTTTTCATGTTGGCTCTCCCACCTTTTCCCTGATGTTCATAATACTTGTGCAAAAAATGCTTGTGCACTATGCGTTTTTTTCTGCTCACGCACGGTCAGGAGCCCCATTCCTGTTCCAAGCGGCTGTTCTTTGCACTGTTTGGTTATGAAAACTATAGTGAATGAAAAGTTCAAGTACTGAATCATCGTTCATTGTATGAAGTTTCTCTATATCCCTCCGCACGCATTTGTCAACAGAGAAAAACATTCTGGTAAGAGAATATGGGATGCGGCTGAGGAACTGAATGGAGGGCGCAGGCGGCGTTGTTGTGTGCAATCTCTTGTTTTGCAGGACAGAGGGCTTATCTCTGATGGCTGGGTGAGCCGGGGCGGGAGAATTTTCGGGCAGAGTGTGGTAGGGGTATGGGTTTGAGTGTTTTGTATTGTTGAGACGGATTTTTTTTTATCATGATGGCCTGGGCTCACGGTGCCTCCGCCATCATGGGTGGGAGAAGCGGGATGCGAAATAAAAAGCAGGGTTTCGTAGGGATAGCAACGAATGGGTATGGCTGATTTTTTTGTATGCAGGGTGCGGTTACGGAACCCGCTGTGCCTGGGGGTGGTGAAGAAGGGCGCCGGAGGAGGCGGCCGGGTTTGGAGGGCTGCACCTGCCGTGTCAGGAGAGCGGCAGGATCGCAGGGAGAAAAATATTCCTTCCTGCGATCCTGTCTGGCAGAGGGAAAGATCAGAATCTGTAGTTGGCTGTGAGGTTATAGCCCCAGAGGTACCCCTGGTTTTTGACATGCATCTGGGCGCCTTCTTGCCTCAGCAGATATTCGGCTGTCTGATTGAGGTTTTCTGATGTGCCGTTAATGTCGTCCCTGTAGCCCCAGTCAAAGGTACGGATGTGCTGGAAGGCAAAATCGATGGTCCAGTTTTGGGTTACTTTGGCGGATGTACCTATGGTCATTATGTGCCGGTCGTTGTCCGGCCACATATTGTCAAAGGTGTCGGCGGGAACGGGGGTGGGGTCATAAACATAACCGGCGAGGAAGGTAAAGCGATCATTGAAGACATATTCCATGCCGAGTTTGTACTGGATCTGATTTTTCCAGTCGCGCCTCAAATTCTTTTCGTTTGACTGAAGGAGGCCAGCCTTAATACTACCGGCAATGACCGCTGCTTGAGCCTGATTCCCTTGGGCAAGAGCAAGAGCTATATTGTCTATGGTGGTGGAGGTGTTTTCCGGGATTGTATCCAGAGTCATGATTTCTGTCTGATAATCACTGATACTCCAGTTTGCCCAGACCATGTCAAAGGACATGGCAAAGCGTTCCGTAAGGGCATAGCGGACACCTGCCTGTACGGCTTCCGGATGATCAAAGTCCATGGAAACCCGCCCGATTCTTTCACCATTCTGGCTCCATGTCCCGGAAAAGTTCCCCGGAGTACGGGATCGATAGGTAAGGCCGAGGCTGAGTCTGTCCGTGGGCTGATACTGAATACCCGCATTCCAGGACCAGTTGATGGAGTCATCCATTTCAATTTCTGTAATATACGGGTTATTATAATCTATCTGGATGAGATTATAGTTCCCTGCTTTTTTAGCTGCAGCGGCTATGAGCGGATCGTATGGCGTAGCCTGACTGGCTCCGGACTCAGAGCGGCCCATGCTTACACCAAAGCCAAGGGATAAACGATCATTTACCTTGTATGAGACGGCAGGGGTCACAACGACTCGTGTATAATAGGACTCGCAGAAATTCATTGCCATGGGCTTTTGGGCAGGATCTTTGGGTGTGTCCAGATGAAAACCGTAGGGTGCATAGGCGGCTACACCAAAACTGAATTTTTCATTGATGGGCATGGCAAAACCCATGTGGGGATTGAGCAGGGGGTCTTTGTCCCCTTTCCATCGTCTGTTTTGAATGTCTTGTGGTGTAATATCGTTGCCGTTGCTGTCAGTGATCTTGAAGTCTTTGTAGTAGACTTCCGCATCATAGACAGCCATGCCTGCGGAAAGTGTAGGCGTCTTGATATTGCTGAGCCCAGCAGGATTGTAATACACAGCAAAGGCATCTGTTGTATAGGCTGAAACCGCTTCTCCCAGCGCCGCATTTCTTGCCCCGATACCAAAGGGCTGCACAAGGGCCGCCTGGACTGAAGAACCGAGAAATAAGATACCCGCACACATGCCAATCAATTTTTTCATGATGATTCTCCCACCCTTTTCCCGAATGTTTGGAATACCTGTGCGAAAACTGCTTGTGGGCCATGGATCTGTCTTTCTGCCCGCACTGACCGGATCCCCATTCCTGTGTCAGTATGCTGTTTCTCACATGGTTTGATTGTGAAACCAGTGTTCGATCTTGAGTTTGAATCCTGAATCAGTGTTCATTGTATGAAGTCTCTCTATATTTCTCCATACACCTTTGTCAACAGAGAAAATGATTTTTTTGTGTGAACCTTTGCAAAATAAGGCCTTGGCAGGGCGGTAAAAAATGTGAACGCCGGTCATGACGTAGAACCTGTAGTGGAAAGGACATAAAGGGGAGCCGGTATGGGACCGAGGGGAGAAATGAAGGGCAGAACGGCGTGGTGAAAGAAGGGAAGCTTTTGACAGAAAGAACGAGTTCCGGTAAGAGGCAGAAGGCAATGCGGGGACAAGGAGAAGCGTACAGGGTCAGCTTGAAAAAGGAAATGACTGTGGAATGGGTTTTAGAAATTATTAAGATGGGGGCGGCACTGGGATCGGCCATGCTGCTGGGGCATTGGTTTCTGGCGGAAGTGAAGCGGGTCAAGACGGCAGGAGAGCCCTTTTACAGGGCCTACATGACAACCCCGGGCGTTCTGGTGATTCTGGCTGTGCTGGTACCGGCTGTTTTATGGCTTTTCCGGGGCTGAATCAGGCTCTGTCATGATGATGGGTTTGTGAAGGTCGGCTAGCAGCGCAAGGGCTTCCTCGCGGCTGGAAAGGGACGAGGTCCGGGAGCGGAACCTTGTTGACCCCGGTAGCCCTTTGACCAGCCAGCCCAGGCGGCTGCGGAGGATACGGCAGCCCGTTTCCTCTCCGTAAAAAGTGAGGGTGTCTTCAATATAGTGGCCCATGGCGGCAAGGTGTTCGGCAGGGTTTCTGCCCCCGGGAGTCTGTTCGCTTAAAATGGCATGAATGTCCCGGAAAATATGGGGACTGTGCAGGGCGGCTCTGCCGATCATGACAGCATCACAGCCCGTTGATACCAGCATGAAAAGGGCATCTTCGGGGGTAAGGATATCGCCGTTGCCGATGACTGGAAGGGTCACAAGGCGTTTCAGTTCTTTGATTCTGGACCAGTCTGCCCTCCCGCCGAATCCCTGTCTGGCTGTTCTGGGGTGGAGGGTAAGGGCGTTCACGCCGCAGTCTTCGGCAATACGGGCAAGGGTGAGGGCATCTTTTGCATCGGCGGTCCATCCGGAACGCATTTTGATGGTAAGGGGGATGGACAGTACCCTGCGGACCCTGGAAAGAATGGCGGCTGCTTTTTCTGGTTCCTGCATGAGAGCCGATCCGGAACCGGACTTGAGTACCTTACGTACGGAACAGCCGAAATTGATGTCCAGAATATGGGCACCTGCATCCTGAGCCATGGCTGCCGCTTCGGCCATGATGGCCGGATCGGATCCGAAAATCTGAATGCAGAGGGGACTTTCGTCGCTATGGGATGCCATGAGCTGTCGGGTTTTTTCCGATCCGTAGACAAGTCCATTGGCACTGACCATTTCCGAGCAGACCAGGCCACAGCCGAACCCTTTCACCATGCGGCGGAAGGGGAGATCCGTAACACCCGCAAGGGGGGCAAGAACAGTGGGCTGGCCCATCTGGATATTTCCGATTGTGAAGGGTTTGAATCCGATGGGCTTGTTTTCCGGAGAAGGGTTTTCCTCTGTCATGGTACAAAATTCCGCTTGAGTCTGTGGGTCATTGGGCATAGCAGTAGAGACATCCATGGCTGCAGGGCTGGGTGCGGTAGCTGCCAATATCCGTGGAAAGACGGCAGTTGCATGCAGCTCTCTGGCCTTTGTCTTTGGGAAGGTTCAGGGACGGGAAATCCGCTGCCTGGACTACGCACTGAGCGGGGAAAATATTATCCCCGTTGCAGAGAGCCAGCATGTCCGGTTCACAGCAGAGAAGAAGATTCATGCCCATGGACCGCAGCCTTACCGCCATTCGTTCAAGAATAGCTTTTTTACGGCTTTGGCCGGGGTCAAAAAAGGTTATTCCCCTGCGCTGTCCCTTTTGGTTTACTTTGGCATACAGATCCAGAAAGCCCGTGGTGCAGGAAGTGATGCCGGCTTCGGCAGCGGCCGAGGCAATGGTCATGAAATCGTTGAGGTTGTGATGCCTTTTTCCCAGGATATCTATCCAGTGGCAGATGGGATCCCATCTCCATGAAATCCTCTCCGGACCAAAGCACCGGGCAAGTTCAGCCATCTGTTCCAGCCTTGCGGCAAGGGGAGGGAGGCTGGGTTCCAGCTGGGGTATCGGGCTGTTGATGGTGAACTGAAGGTGAAATTTCTGTCCCCTTTCTTTCAGGATTTTTGCGGTCTGTTTCTGGAGAAAAGGGCCGTAGTTTTTGGACCAGAAAACAAAGGCTGCCACCGCATCCGGGTCGGTGGGCACCCGGAAAGTTTTTTGGGATACGGGGTTAACGGGTTCACAGTATCCCTTTGCAAGCCCTTCATGGAACCAGTCAAGGTGAAAGGCCGGGATATCCGTTCGTCGGGATACGGACAGAATACGGCGGCGGGTCATGGTGTCTTCTTTCGGCGGATTCAGATTGTTCAGTGCTTTTTGAAGTCGGAAAAGGAGATTACCTGCCCTGGAGAAGGTTTTTCCGCTGGATTTTTTTCCCCGGAATGTAGCCTTTCTTTCTGTCTTTCCAGAATGCCTGGAGAGGGTTCCAGTTTTTCCAGACGGATGCGTTTTCCCTGCATGGTAAATTCATCTCCGTTGATGTAAGTATCCCGTAAGATCCATGTGATGCTTTCCGGAGGAGAGGGGGGCTGGAGCAGGGTCATGGTAAGCTGATACCAGTCCCGTTTCACATCCGCTTCGATGTTGTCGACACGGGCATAGCTTGTGGGCTGGTCTTCAAAATAGATGAGTACAATATCGCCGATATCTGTCATGGATGTCTGCCCTTGTATGGGATGCCGCGCTCAGCTTCCGAAAGGAAGAAGAGGAGGCTTGTTTGTTCGGGTTGGGTAAAATACCGGGAAAGGGTATCCTGCCGTTTCTGGGTCATCTATGGCACAGGACACGCTTTTCTGTCAAAGAGGAGATGCATATATGCTGCTGCGAGATATTTTTGCTGAAAATCCCATGACCTTCAGTTTTGAGTTTTTTCCGCCGGCAACGGAAAAGGGCTGGGAGACTCTTTTTGATACCATTGCCGACCTGATGCCCCTTGATCCCGCCTATGTGAGTGTCACCTATGGTGCCGGTGGCTCCACCCGGGACAGAACCCATCAGCTTCTCGGCCGTATCCACAGGGAAACACCGCTGACGGCGGTTTCCCACCTCACCTGTGTGGGGGCTTCCAGGGATGAGATCCACGAGATTCTGAGTACCTATGATGCTCTGGGGGTTCATAACATTCTGGCCCTGAGGGGAGATCCTCCTGCGGGCGAATCCTTTGTTCCCCATCCCGATGGTTTTTTATTTGCTGCCGATCTTGTAGCCTATATCAAAAAACATTTTCCGGGTATGTGCATCGGTGTGGCAGGGTTCCCCGAAGGACATCCCGCCACGCCTAACCGGCTTCAGGAAATTGATTATCTCAAGGCCAAAGTGGATGCGGGCGCTGATTATATTGTAACCCAGCTTTTTTTTGACAACAGGGATTTTTATGATTTTCAGGAGCGCTGTGAACTGGCCGGTATCCGTGTTCCCATCCTTGCGGGCATTATGCCTGTGACTACCCGCAGGGGGATGGAGCGCATGGCGGAACTGGCTGCGGGAGCCCGCATACCGGCGGCCCTCCTCAAGGCTGTTTATCGGGCCGGTTCCGATGATAGGGTGGAAAATGTGGGGGTCCACTGGGCCACGGAGCAGGTGCGGGATCTGATTGATCATGGTGTCCGGGGTATTCATTTTTATACACTGAACCGATCCCTTGCCACCCTGCGTATTTACGAAGCTCTGGGAGTGAAAAATTCCCGAAGCTTCAGCCTGTAAGGAGTTTGTATGGAAGACTGGAATGCGGAGTGGGAAGATGAGAGCGAACTTCCCAAAAGTCGATCACAAAAGAAGCAGGAAGTACGGGTCCTTGAATCGTTGGGTATCCGACTCGCCGGCATGGGGGAGGATGCCTGGAAAGCCGTACCTCTTTCCCCCGAGCTGCGCAGGTCTTTTGAAGACTATACGGGAATACGGAGCCATGGAGCCCGGAAACGTCAGGAAAAGAGAATTGGTGCTCTGATGCGCCATGAAGACCCGGAACATGTTGAGAAAATTAGCCGTTTTCTTGAAGACGGAGAGGCCGTTCAGCGCCGTGAGCGCTCCCGGATTCAGTATCTGGAATCCGTAAGGGACCGTCTGGCCGCAGGAGATGAGGACCTGGCTCACAGCTTTGCGGAACGGCCGGAACTGGATCGTCATCACTTTCTCTTTCTTGTGGATCAGGCAACGAGGGAAAAAAAAGAAGGCAGCCCCAGAGGTGCCAGAAGGGCTCTTTTCCGTTACCTGAAAGAGAAAATGGAGGGAGATGCCGGAGACTGAAGCCTTTTTGTCTGTTTTCAGTTTCCGGGAAAGGTCCAGGAGCTTCCAACGGAAAGGGAGGTAACCCTTTCTCCGAAAACCCGCCGGAGGTGTCCGTAGGCATGGATGCCTGTGCAGTGACCGATCATCATATGGTCAAAAGAAAAGTCTTTTAGCCCCGAACTTACCTGATTCAATCGTTTTTCATCGGCCTGGCCCAGATGCAGACCACCGAGGATGGCATGAAAATGACGGCTTCCGGTGATGCCTGCCACGTGGGTAAGGGTGTTGATGATTCCCCTGTGGGTGCAACCCAGAATCAGCACCGTTCCCATGGCACTTTCCAGAATAAGGCCCATGTCGTCGGGCATGCTGTCGGGCTGAGCCGGTTCACCGGCAAAGAAGTAAGACTCAACCCTTTCCCAGTCTGTCACCATGGGGATTTCCCCAGTGGTGCGGATACCCGTCGAGAGAGGAAGGGATATGGTTGACGTTTCGATCAGAAAGCCCCGGTTTCGGATTTCTTCCTCCGTAAACGGACAGCCGATGGGAATCAGCTGGCCGGGACCCCGTCCTGCCCATTTGGGTGCAAAGGCTGCCGGATGAGCTACCAGACGTTTGTTCTTTTCTCCGGCCTCAAAAAAAACAAGCCCGCCCGTATGATCATAATGGCCATGGCTGAGGACAATGGTCTCCACTCTGGAAAGGTCTTTGCCCAGGGTACGGGCATTGGCACCAAGAACCATGCCCTGGCCCGTGTCAAAGAGGATGGAGGTTTCCGGTGTTTCCATAAGAAAGGAAAGTCCGTGTTCGCCCATAAGGGCCGCACCGGTTGCTGTGGTATTTTCGGCAAGAAGGGTAATACGGGTCATGGCCGCTCCTGTGGATCATGGTAGCGAGAGGAGTTTATTATAAAAGGGCGGCATTGATGGTTTTCTGCCGCCCTTCCCGGTGAGATTTAGTGGTCGCAGAGGTTGACGCCTGTCTGGAGGGTATTTTCCAGATAATTGAGAACCAGTGTTTCCGGTGTTTCAGAGGGAGCACCCGTAAGGACACGGATACCTTTTTCCGCAAAAAGCTGCTGGGCTTTATGGCCCATACCTCCGGCGATCACAAGGTCTGCACCAAGGGATTCCACCCAACGGGGCAATACTCCGGGTTCGTGGGGAGGGGGAGTATGGCTTTCGGTTTTTTCAATTTTTCCGTCATTTACATAGACCAGGGCAAATTCCTGAACGTGGCCGAAATGAACCGCAAGTTTTCCTTCGGCAACGGGAATGGCAACCTTCATAATCGACTCCTTGCATAGGGTGGGGTAAGGGGCATTGAATGCCATCATTATAGTGTTTTTGGGTCTGTTGCAGTTTATGCCCAGTGTCCTTCCACGTTGGGGGCTGCGGTGGATGAAAGCTGTCCGTTTTTATAGTTCTGTACGGCATCGATCACCCTGCCGGAAGCATTGACCACCACTTCCAGACCCGCTGTTTTTAATACATCAAAGGCCTTGGGTCCGCAGTTGCCTGTGATAACGGCATCGGCCCCTGTGGATACGGCGATTTTGCCAGCCTGAATCCCGGCTCCCTGAGGTAGATTCAGATTCTGGGAGTTTTCCACCACGGAAAAATCCAGGGACAGGGTATCTACAAGAAGAAAGCAGGCAGCCCTGCCAAAACGGAGATCCAAGGGAGAGTCCAGTGTCGGACCTTGTGAAGAAACCAGTACTTTCATGATGCTGTCTCCTGTTTCAGAGATTTCATAGATACTATGTTATGCCCGTATGATTGTTCGGTTTTGTCCAGAAGGGCGGAAACCTCCTGCCATAGCAGGGTAAGGGCTTGGCCTGCAGGTCCGGTGGAGGTGTTTTTGCCTTCTGCCAGGGCTTTTGCCATGGCAGAATCAAAGGGTATGGGGGATAGCACAGAAATTCCTCGTTTTTCGGCTTCTTCTGTCATGGCATCGGCCACATCGGGGTTGAGGTCCCATTTGTTCAGGGTCAGGCAGACAGGGATCCGCATTTTCCAGCACAGGTCCGCAAGGCGCAGCATGTCGTGGCGGCCGGACAGGGTGGGTTCTGTGACCATGAGTACAAGGCTGGCCCCGGTTAAAGAGGCGATTACCGGGCAGCCGATGCCGGGGGGGCCATCCACCAGAATAAGGGGACGTTTTTCCTTTTCCGCCAGTTCTCCTGCTTTTTTACGTAGCAGGGAAACCAGCTTGCCGGAGTTCTCTTCGGCGATACCCAGCCTTGCATGGAGCATGGATCCTCCTGCACTTCTTGAAATATACCAGGTGCCTGATATGCGGGGTATCAGGCGGATGGCTCCGGAAGGGCAGAAATCATGGCAGATACCGCAACCTTCACAGTGTATGGGATCTATTACGGGTGGGAACCCTTCACGGATGGCACCAAAGGCACAGATGGCAGCGCAGGTACCGCAGCCTGTACACTGATCTGGTACGATTTCCGGAAGAATACCTCCGGAGAAAGTTTCTGAACTCCATTGTCTGTGGGGAACCACCAGATGCAGATTGGCCGCATCCACATCCGCATCCACGAGAATACGGGAAGGAGCGAGGTGAGCAAAAGCGGCGGTGACACTGGTTTTCCCCGTTCCTCCCTTTCCACTGAGAATAATGAGTTCTTTCATGCGGAGGCCCTTTTTTTTTCGATACCGGTTTGTCTCTGTATGGTTTCCCAGAGGCGGACAAAGGCTTTTTTGAGCTCAGGATCCCGGTCTATGAGTATGTCTCCCCTGGCATAGGCCTCGGCATAGGACCGGCGGAAGGGGATTTCCATGAAGATGGCAAGGTTTTCTCTGCGGGCGTAGTCCTGAATGAGAGTGTTGCCTTCCTCTGCCCTGTTCACCACGATGGCGCAGGGAATGCCGAGATGTCTGGCGGTTTCTGCTGCGAGGGCAAGATCATGGAGCCCGAAGGGGGTGGGCTCGGTGACAAGGAGGACAAAGTCACAGTCCCTGATGGCAGCAATCATGGGGCAGGATGTGCCCGGAGGCGCATCGAGAATAACGGGCATGCCCGAAGGTGCCATATGGCGCACAGCTTCGATGAGGGGAGGGCTCATGGCTTCACCCACCCGCATTTCTCCCCAGATGAGCCTGTGGGGGCCAAAGTTACCGGAGAGTACATCTCCCAGGATGCGTTCTCCTTCGGCGATGGCATTTTCAGGGCAGATGCGCAGACACCCGCGGCAGGCGTGGCACATTTCCGGGTAGGTCATGAGCTTCCGGCCGATGATGACCAGTGCGGAAAACCGGCAGACAGACTCGCATTTTCCGCAGAGCGTGCAGCGGTCTGTATCGATGCGCGGTACGAAAACCCCTTTCGGTGTGCGCAGGACATTTTCAGGCCTGGTGAAGAGGTGTGCATTGGGTTCTTCCACGTCGCAGTCCAGTAGAGTTACGGGACAGGGCGCGGAAGCAGCAAGGTTTACGGCAAGGGTGGTTTTACCGGTTCCGCCCTTACCGCTGGCTATGGCAAGTATCATGACTCTTCTTCCTGACAAAATGGCCTGTCCCGCACCGGGCCAATTTCATTCGGAGTGTTCGATCTCCGAATGGGTGCAGCGGGGACAGTGGGTAGGCCTGCCTTCTTCCTGAGGATGCTCAAAGGCTCTCTGGCAGGCAAGGCAGAGGAAATGCCGGACCTGTTTCAGGGTGTAGGTCCCTCCCTCAACACGGATTGCCTTGCCGTTGACCAGGGCATCCGCCGTGATTTTTCGGGCTTTCTGAAGAATTCGGCCGAAGGTAGCGCGGGAGACAGCCATGCGTTCTCCTGCCTCTGCGTGGCTCAGATCTTCCAGATCCGCCAGGCGGAGGGCTTCCCGCTCATCTACGGTCAGAACCACCTCATCCAGATCCCGCAGAGGAATACCCCTGGGTTTAAAATAGCTGACTTCCGGCTGAGCTGTGACAATACGATTTTTTTTGGGCCGAACCATACGTTCTCCTGATATGAGCATATGCTCAATACTTAGGTCATAGTCTGATTCCCCTGCCTGCGTCAAGGGAAAAATCAGCTTTCAGTTTTTCAGGTCTCCTCCATGAGCAATCTTCTTGAGGGCCTGATGCGGAACATGATATGCAGGATGGAAACCATGGATTGGAGGTCCCATGCGGGGAGTATATCAAAAGATTCGGGAAATGGCCCGGGGCATCGTCCGGACATCTCCTGAGCCTTCCTTTTACCGGGAATGCGGGGATGTGCTGGAACGCTCGATGGATTTTTTTGCAAACGATCCACGGGTGGTAAGAATTCATGATGCCGTATGTATGCTTCTGGCAGAAGACTGGGGTCATGGCATGGGGCATAGCCGCAAGGTCGCTGTGGAAGCAGGAGCTCTCATACTGATGGAGGGTAAAAAGCTGGGTCTGGGAAGTGGGGCTGCTCAGGAACGTATGGTGCGCCTGGCCCATTATGGCGGACTCCTGCATGATATCTGCCGGAAGGAAAAGGACCATGCGGAAAAAGGGGCTTTTGCTGCGGGCAGACTCCTTGAGGAAGAAGGGGTGCCGCGCCGGGATGTTCAGGCAGTGTGTGAGGCGATCCGAAGGCATGAGGCTTTCCGAATATATGCCGAAAGCCTGAACCCGGAAGCGGATCTTCTGGCGGCCTGCCTGTATGACGCCGATAAATTCCGGTGGGGGCCGGATAATTTTACCCACACGGTCTGGGCCATGCTGGAGGCCGGCAGAGTTCCTCTTTCTGTTTTTGTGCAACGCTATCCGGAAGGTATTGCGGGCATTGCCCGTATACGGGAAACCTTCCGTAGTGAAATCGGCCGACGGTTCGGTCCGGAATTTATTGATATCGGCATGGGTATTGCCGCCAGGCTGTATGTTGCCATTCTGGAAAAATATGGCAGGGAATAGAGCTGGAAAATTATCCCGAGTCCCTGTTTTTTCCGGGTCTGCGTTTTTTGGCTGCAATAATGGGTGTGTTCAGAACCAGTGCGGAAAGATCATCCTGCCGGGTAATGTCCAGGCGCAGGGATGCTCTGTCTATTTCAAAGTATTTGGACAGGACATCCACAATATCGTTCTGCAGGTTCTGCAGCATTTCATCGGAAACTTCCAGCTTGTCATAGACCAAGGCAAATTGAAGCCGTTTTTTGGCAACTTCCCCCGGAGGTGGCTCTTTTTCCCCGAATATTTTGGAAAAAAAGTTGTTCAGCATATCAATAACCCCTTTCTGACGGGTAGGTATCCCTTGGGCTCCATGGTATTCAGGCTTTGCGCAAACCGATCTTGGAACTGATACGGTTCCAGAACCCCTTGCTGTCTTCAAGGGGATCCACGATGGGTATTTCTGTGTTTCCGAGGAGCCGCATGGCAATACGGCGGAAAGCCTGTCCGGCCCGTGATTCTCTGTCCAGCACAATGGGTGTGCCTGTATTGGTGGAGGTGATGACAAAATCGTCCATGCAGACAAGACCGATCAGCTCAATGGAAAGAACATCCACCACATCTTTGTGGCTGAGC
Source organism: Desulfobotulus pelophilus (assembly GCF_026155325.1). NCBI lineage: Bacteria > Pseudomonadati > Thermodesulfobacteriota > Desulfobacteria > Desulfobacterales > Desulfobacteraceae > Desulfobotulus > Desulfobotulus pelophilus. Next base: position 123,415 of record NZ_JAPFPW010000003.1, read on the forward strand.
ATGTCACCGGAGGCAACAAGCCTTGGAACAATGCGGTTGACAACCAGCTTGGGCGTTATGGAGCGCGCATAGAGCAGGCCGATGATGCGGTCGGCATCGCGGACGGCAGAAACCTCGGGAGTACATACGACAACGGCTTCGTCCGCACCGATGACGGAGTTTTCAAAGCCCTGTTCAATGCCTGCCGGGCAGTCAATCAGAACGATGTCAAATTCCTCGCGCAGTTTTTTGCACAGCCGGATCATATCATCGGTACTCAGGGTGTTCTTGTTATCGCTCTGTGAGGCAGGAATGAGAAAAAGGTTTTCTATCCTCCGGTCTTTAATGGACGCCTGTTTGACTTTGCAGCGTCCTTTGGCAAGATCCACAACATTGAAAACGATACGGTTCTCAAGTCCCATGACCACGTCCAGGTTTCGCAGGCCGATGTCCATGTCCACCACGGCCACGCGTTTGCCTTCCAGAGCAATGGCAGCACCCAGAGCAGCGGTAGCGGTGGTTTTGCCCACTCCCCCTTTGCCGGATGTGATGACAATGATTTTTCCTTCCAAAATTCACCTCTTGTGGTTGTCATGGCGGTGTTGATGACGGCTGTATGCCAGACCGCTGAGCATGGTTGGCTGAGCTCAGTACTGCCCGGGCCTTTTCGCTTACCGGGCTTCGGGCCATGGCAGACGGCCAAAGGGCGGATTACCCAGGTAATCCGTCACAAGAATTTCATTTTCCTGCAGATGTGCATAAAAAGCGTTGCGGCCAGTGGTGTCAAAGGGGCCGGTGCTGACTTCGGCTCCGATGCGGATCAGGGTAGGGCGAAAATCCAGGGCTGTGATGATAGCCTCCTGATTGTCCGGGTGCCCGGCCATGGCTATGCCGCTGAGGCTTCCCAGAACAAGAATGTCGCCTCCCGCGATGACCTCTCCACCCGGATTGACATCACCCATGAGTACAAGGTGCCCCTTTGCCTGAATCTTCTGACCGGAACGGACACGGCCGCACATCATGAGGACATCGCTTTTCCGGTTCTCCCAGGACCTGTCCATGTCCCGCTGTCTTTTCCGGATTTCCTTCTGCCGCAGAATATTGTTTTTCAGGGGAACCACATCGGCCACTTCATATTCACGGGTGAGAAATTCTTTGAGAAAAGGCAGTAGTTCCGGATCTTCACCGGCGGCATCTACCGTTATACGGGCACCGGAAGCCAGCTGGCGGATACGGTCAAAGAGAGGCCTGATTTCAGACAGCAGCTGGTTTCTGGGCATGGGAAGGCCGATATGCAGTCGAAGACCATCTCCTACGCCTTTTAAGGATACCGACTGGTCCATAGCTGATTGGGTCGCTTTCCGCAAGTAAGGGGAAAAGGGATCGGGGTTCTCTGGCCCGGCTTTGCCTATGGCAGGCCGGGCAGGGCTGCAGGGGAAAGGTTTCAGAGACACCGCAAAAGTTGCTGAAGAATATAGAGAAAGGGGCGGAGAGTGTCAAGCTGTGCCTGTGTTGCTGCAGAGCATGGCAAGGGTTTTCTCAAGACTTTTCAGGGTAAAGGGTTTCTGAATAAAGCCGGTACAGTGGCGGGTGTGGGCAGGGTTTTCGGCGGTTATTGGCTCATAGCCGCTGGAGATGAGAACCGGCAGCCCCGGTGCCCGTGTCCTCAGGGCAGAGAGCACTTCACTGCCATGCATACCCGGCATCACCATATCCAGAATCACGAGGTCAATGATATCGGCATGCTGGTCAAAAAGGGCAAGACCTTCCCTTCCGCCGGAAGCCGTAAGGGAGGTGTGTCCGAGTTCCTGGAGGAGTTCAGAGGCCACTTCCCGAATGACAGCTTCATCATCAACGAGGAGGACGGTCAGTCTGTGGTTGGGTTGCCCCGGCTGCCTGCGGTTCTGGCGTATGGAGGGAAGATGGATCAGAAAGGTGCAGCCCTGTCCCGGAAGGCTTTCAACGCTAAGAATGCCCTGATGATTTTTAATGATGCTAAAGGCGGAAGTCAGCCCCAGTCCTGTTCCCTGGCCTTTTTCAAGGGTGGTGAAAAAAGGCTCGAAAATTCGTTTGCGGGTAGGGCCGTCCATTCCTTTGCCCGTGTCCCTGATGAGGATCCGGACGTAATCTCCCGGAAAGAGCCTGTAGGGCTGTACAAAGCTGCTTTCAAGAAAAATAGCTTCTGTTTCCACAAAAAGGCGGCCTCCTTCCGGCATTGCGTGGGTGGCGGCATTGATGAGGATATAGAGAAGGGCCTGACTGATCTGGGCCCTGTCTGCCATAACCGGGGGAAGGCCGGGGGCAAGGGTCTGCCGTACCTCCAGATTTTTACGGCTCCGGGAGAAAAGAAGGCAGGTATCTTCTACCAGCGCGTTGATGTCACAGGGACCGGGGCTGTAATCATGGTCCCGTGAAAAGCCCAGCAGTTTTCGGGTCAGATCCGCTCCGTACTGGACCTGTGTTTCTATTTTCATGAGACGTTGCCATGAAGGACTTTCGGGTTCTGTATGGAGGAGGAGCAGTGATACATTGCCCTGAATGCCCATGAGGAGGTTGTTGAAGTCGTGGGCAAGGCCTGCGGCAAGGGTGCCGATGGCTTCCAGCTTCTGTGCGTGCTGCAGCTGTTCCTGAAACATGGCCTTTTCTTTTTCCATTGCCCGTTTTGAGCGGATGTCCCTGGCAATGCCCCGGAATCCATCCAGGTTGCCCTGTGCCCTTATGGCGGAAAGGGATATTTCCAGGGGAATGCTATGTCCCTGTTTATGAAGAATATCGATATGGAGGAGCTCCCTGTTTTCTCCGATTTCCAGTATCGTGCGGAACATGGCTTCCAGCTTGCGTGCCGATTCCCTCGGGCAGAGATCCCTTGCTATTTTTCCTTGCAGAGTACTTTTGGAAAAACCGGTAATGGCACAGAGGCTGGCATTGAAAAAGGTGAGTCGGCCTTTGGTGTCTGTCTCAAAATAAATTTCGGATATGCTGCCCAGAGTCATCCGGTAGCGTTCTTCGAGTTTTTGAATGCGCCTGCGAAGTCTCCGGTTTTCACGTTGCAGTGCGGCAGTTTCCGCTTCCTGATTCATGGCCTTCCTGTCTGATTTGGTGGGAAACCGTGCTTTATGGCGCGTGTTTATAAAATGACACGGGGTACCCGGGGCATCAGTCCCGTAACGATTTCGTAGGCAATGGTTCCCATGGTATCGGCAAGGTTTTCAGCCAGAATTTCCTCCCTGCCGTCCCTGCCGATAAGGGTGACCGTATCTCCCGGGCGAACATGGGGGATGCCGCTTACATCAATCATGCTAAGGTCCATGCAGATTCGGCCCCGTAAGGGGGCTCTGTGGCCTGCCACCAGCACCTCCGCCGTATTGGAAAGCAACCTTGGAAACCCGTCTCCGTAACCGCAGGCAATGGTGGCAATGGATGATGGCTTCCGGGCCGTCCATGTCCGGCCGTAGCTGATGGAAAAGCCTGCGGGAACGGTTTTCATCTGAACAATTTTTGTTTTCAGACTTAAGGCAGGCTTCAGGGGAAAGACTTCTTTATCCATGGAGCTTGCAGGCTGGATCCCATACATGGCAATACCCGGTCTGACCATGTCATAATGACTTTCGGGTAAAGAGATAAGGGCCGCACTGTTGGCGGCATGGGCAATGGGGGGGCGCAGACCTTCGGTTTCAAGCTGATGGAGCAGGTTTGAGAACAGGCGCAGCTGGGTCAGGGCAAAGCCTTTATCCGGCTGGTCGGCGGTGGCAAGATGGGTGTAGATGCCCTGAATGCGCAGTCCGGGAAGGGCCGCCAGCTTCCTCAGGGTGGCGGCGGGGGCGGAAAGGGACTGGCCCGTAAAACCGAGCCTCCCCATCCCCGTATCCATTTTGATATGCACAGGAAGAACTTTGCCTGTGGTCATGGCTGTTTCGGAAATCCGCAGCGCATCATCCGTACTGTAAACAGAAGGGGTCAGCCGGTAGCGGATCATGTCTTTGATATGGGAGGAAAGACATGGGCCGAAAACAAGGATGGGAGCGGCAAAACCAGCGGTACGGAGAGCTATACCTTCTTCCATGCGGGCCACTCCCAGACTGGCGGCCCCACAGGCCAGGGCTGTACGGGCCACCTGTGCCGCACCATGGCCGTAACCGTCTGCTTTGACCACAGCCATAAGGGATGCCTGTGGCGATGTGGCTTTCCGTAAGGTTCTAATATTGTGGGCGATGGCTTCCAGGCTGATTTCAGCCCATACAAGATGTTCATCCATTTCTGTCGTCCCCTCCCAGAGTCGTCTTCCTTCCTTATGGCCTTGGGGCGAGACTGTCAAGCAGGTCCGGAAAAGAATGGCAGGAGATTGGTTGCAAAATCCCGGTGAACGTGATCACCGGGATTTTGAATTCTGCGGGTATCATAAAAAAGCCCTTGGATCAGACATCAAGGGTCCACAGGGAGCTTACGGCAGGTCCGCCACCCACGCACAGAGAGGCTCCTCCCAATGAAACACCGCGGCGCTTCATTTCATAATAGAGAGAAACAATAATGCGCAGGCCTGTGCAGCCCACGGGATGGCCCAGAGCAATGCCGGAACCGTTGGCATTGACCTTATCCATATCCAGTTTCATGCCGAAGTTACCTTCCAGCATGCGGCCGACCCCGAGCCACTGGGCGGCGAAGGCTTCGTTGATTTCCCAGTAGTCGATGGCATCAAAAGAAAGCCCCGCCTGGTTCAGGCATTTGGGGATGCAGACAGCAGGACCAAGACCCATGATTTTGGGGTCCACGCCCATGTCACAGACATTGACCAGTTTCATAAGAGGTTTTACTCCCATATCCATGGCTGCTTTTTTCGACATCAGCACCATGGCAGCAGCACCGTCGTTGAGACCGGAGGCATTGGCGGCCGTGACAACACCGTCCTTTTTAAAAGCAGGGCGCAGCTGGGCCATGGACTCAAGGCTGGCATCCAGGATGGGGTGTTCATCCGTATCAAAGATACGGTTTTTTTTGCGGGAAAGGATTTCCACAGGAATCACTTCTTCTTTGAAAATGCCCTTTTCGATGGCTGCCTTGGCACGCATGTGACTCATCAGGGCCAGTTCATCGCATTCCTTGCGGCTGATGCCGTATTGTTCGGCAATATTTTCCGCCGTGAGGCCCATGTGGCCGGGAACCATTTCATCCACAAGGCCATCATGAAGCATCTGGTCTTCAATCTGACCCGGTCCCATGCGATACCCCATGCGCCCCTTCGGTAGCATGTAGGGGGCATGGGTCATGCTTTCCGTGCCCACAATCAGAGCGGAGCGGGTTTTACCCAGCATAATGTTATGGGCGGCAATTTCCAGCGCCCGCATACCCGAGGCACAGTTCTGATTGACGGATACGGCACTGCTTTCATGGGAAAGCCCGATGCGCATGGCAACCTGCCGGGCAGGAAGGGAGCCCTGCATGCCGGGAAAAACCTGGCCCATGCAGATTTCATCCATGCTGTCCGCAGGCATACCGGCCCGCTCAATGGCCTGGCGACCGGCTGTAATGGCCAGGTCCCGTGCAGAAACATCCGTGAGCCCGCCCATGAATCTGGCAATGGCGGTACGGCAGGCGCTGACAGCAACAACTTCCTGAATTTCCATTCTCTTTTTCCTCCATCAGGGTTTGCTATATAGGGATGCTGTATGAGCTCTGACTCCGTATGGGTGTTTATGTGATACCAGTGTATCATGATGTGTGGTTATGATTTGGTTTGTAAACGGTGGTTGAAGTTTGAGAAACACTACTCAGAAGGGGGGCTGCATGTCAATAGCCTACCGGATGATGAAGCTTTCCGTATGGGGAGAAAGCACTGTTTTGATCCTGTTTATTTCATGGTCGTCAAGGCCTCGGCCTTTTTTGTTAAAAAAATCAGGATTGTATAGGCTGGTATCAGAAAATGACTGCAGGGCAAAGCGGCGCGCTCCCCGGATAAGGGGCACCAGGCTTTTCGCCTTTTCTTCACTGATAAAAGGAAAAACACAGGTAGTCCGGAATTCGTGATCAATGCCGCTTTCAATGATCAGGCGGATGCTGGTTTCAAGGGCATGCTCCATGGAGTGGTCGGACAAAAGAGGGGCGTACTCTGAAGGCAGGGTTTTGATGTCCATGGCAATGCAGTCCAGCAGGCCTGCCGTCAACAGTCCCCGCAGAACTTCGGGCCGGGAGCCGTTGGTGTCCAGTTTGATCGGGAAGCCCATAGCCTTTACTTTTTCACAGAAGTCTGGAAGATTTTTCTGAAGGGTCGGTTCTCCGCCGGTGATGGCAAGACCTTCAATAAGCCCTTTTCTTTTTTTGAGAAAGAGCAGAACTTCTTCCTCACTGATGTTTTGTTTTCCTTTCATGGCAATGAGTGCCGGGTTATGACAATAGGGACAGTGAAAGTTGCATCCTTGTGTAAAAACAAGGGCAGCTATTTTCCCTGGGAAATCGATCATGGAGTTTTTCTGAAAACCACCGAAAATCATAATAAAACCTCACAGCCAAAGGGTTGTAGCCTGATAGGCAGGTATTGCCAACACAACATATGGTTGTTTGATTGTGGTGTGTCAAGTATCTTGTGGTAAATAATGATTGCGAGGAGTAAAAACTTGTACTTTCTGGAGGGGATGGGTAGGTCTTTTGGTAAGAAAAGGCCTTTGTTTCGTATCAGAAGAAGACCGTTTTTTTGTGGATTCAGGAGGTAAAATGAAATTTTTACAAAAAATGACAGCATGGGCGGTTCTGTTTTTTTGCATGATCCCCATGGCGGTGGGCTGTGGAACTCTTCTTTATCCGGAAAGAAGGCATCAGGCACTTCAGGTGGATCCGGCCGGCAGGCAGATTGATCCTGCTGTGGCTGTTATGGATGCCGCCTGCCTGATTTTTTTTATCATTCCTGGGCTTGTGGCCTTTGCCGTTGACTTTGCCACTGGAGCGATCTATCTGCCATCGGGGCATTCTGCCATGCACGACGAGCCTGCGGATACCGTTATTGTGGCACCAGTGGACGCAAGGGAGATTGAAAACAGAGTCATGGCACTGACCGGTGTGCCTGTGGATATGGAGGACCCCAGAATGGAAGCCTTTGTGCTGGACAGGGATCGCTTTTTGTAGCACCGAGAGAGGGCGGAAATCCTGTCCGCGGCGCTGGCAGGGGGTTGGGAAGCCGCTTTGACTTTGTTGGCCGGTTCTGCCATGGAGGACGATTGGAACAAGAACAATTTGTGCACTCACCCATGGATTCTCGCATTGAGCTTGCAAGAAATCCTGAAAAAACCGGGGAGGCAGTGGAGCTGACACCCGGTGCCTTCCGGGCTCTGGAAATCTGGCAGGCAAGGCCGGGAGAGGTGATGACTGTTACCGCACCGGACGGTACCTTGTTTCGGGGTCGCTTACTGGGGGAGAGGGGCGCTATCCATGGCGTTCTTTGTTTTGAAAATATGGGCAGAATCCCGGCGGAAGTTTCCGTTCATCTCTGTCAGGCTCTTCCGGAAAAGGAACGCTTTGAGCTGGTGATGGAAAAGGCCGTAGAGCTGGGGATTAACGGTATCCACCCCTTTGTTTCAAGGCGCTCTGCTACTCTTGCCATGCGGGATGCAAGTCAGAAAAAATCCCACCGGTGGCCCCATCTTGTACGAAGGGCATCACGGCAGTGTCGCAGAGCGGATGTTCCGGCTCTTTATCCGGTGGCGGACTGGGCTTCTGTGCTGCTGCTGGCAGAAAAAGCGGGGCTCTGCCTTGTACTGGATGAGCGTGAAAAAGAGTTTTCTTTCATGGATGGTCTGTCTGCTTACAGGCAGGGAGATGTTGTGCTTATTGTGGGACCAGAAGGGGGGCTGGACCGGGAGGAAGTCCGGGCTTTGCGGGGAGCCGGTGCCCTGCCTGTTACCCTCGGTCCCCGTATTCTTCGAACGGAAACAGCTGCTATCGTGGCCTCTGCTCTGATCCGGCACTGCCTGAAGTAGCTTCTGTTGGGGTGCGGTCTGCCTTGCAGCCGTTTCAGGCCCGTACTCCGTACCCCGAAATGGTAGGAAAAAACTGGCTGGCGGGCTTATAGAAGGATTGTTATTCTAATCAACTGCCTCCCTGAATACGTATCCGCCCTGCTATTGCCTGTCTGGTCCGCTTACTCCGGCATAGCGGTCTTGTCGTTGAAAACAGAGGACAGGCTTTCCATGAGCCGCCGCACTCTCCTGTTTCGTTTCCTCCGGCCCAAAAAATCAAACCAGCTGGATACGGGAATCCATTCACAGTTCGCATAGTGGCCTTTGAGGTCGATGATAATTGCTTGAAGTTGATTCTTTTCTGTTGTCTGCAGGAGAATATTGTCTAGATTAAAATCAAAGAGGCGGATGTCCAGGGTAATGATGCGGTCCGTCAGGTCCTTTACAGCACTGAATATGGCAGATGGCTCCCATCTGTCCGGATGCAGGGCAGCATGGGACAGTGTGGGAGAAAGGGCTCCGTCCGTATCCCGTATGGCTTTCGCCATCAGTCCTTTACCGAACTGCGTATCAACCGTTCCGAGAATGGGGATAATGCCGGGTACCCTTCCATGTAAACGGACGATATCCGTATAATGGCGGTATTCCCAGTCATTGGGTGTGAAATGGGAAGGAGTGCCTTCTTTTTCCACCTTAATGATAATATCCGGATTGTCTGGATGGAGGTAGCAGATACGCGTTCCCCCCTTGCCTATACGAAGAGCTTCATTGAGTGTGATCAACGGATTCTGCATGGTGCCTGCTTTGCTGTTTCTGGTGATAGGATTCGTTACCTTTGGCTGCACTCGTTTTGTACCGGTAGAAAGGCCTTGTGACATTGTCTGATTGGATGGAGCAGCACAAAACCTTGCCGCTTATAGCAGAATTTGGTGAGTACGGCGCTTTTTTTTACCGTATGGCCAGTTAATTAGGAGGGCTGTTCTGCTGGGGTCAGCAAAGAGGAAGGCCGCAGGGCCGTTGAAGCCCGTGCGGCCGGACAGCCTGAATGTGGCTGTGAGTTTCTAGATCCGCCAGTGTTCGGCAAGCCATGGGGTAGGTTTGACGGTTTTGTAAAACTTTTTAAACCACGGAACCTTTTTTCCCCATATGCCCTGAATGGCTTCCGGAGGATTGGGATTGCCGTGGAATACTATGATTTTAGCCCCTTCGGGTATTGCTGTTGGCGCCATGAAGCTGTTGAGGATTCCACCCGGCATGCAGTGGAACTTGAAACTTTTACACCACTCCTTTGGGAAAAAATCAAAGCCGGTCTTTCCCAGAGCCCGGGTTATATAAACCTGTTCCGTCCGGTATGTGGCGGCTGTTTTATCCGGGTTTTTCAGATAGGTCTGCAGCAGATGTTCATACTGGCCCATTTGAAAACAGAAGGCAGACGCCTGGCCGATCAGGCGGTTGGGCTGTGACCAGTTTTCTATGATGGCCATTTTATTGGAAAAGGTGAAAAAACAGTCAATGGTATCGAGTATGACAACGTCAAGATCCAGGAAAAGAATGGTACCTTCAATGTCATGGAGGGGGTTTTGGAAAAGAAGGAGCTTTCTCCAGGCTTCACATTTTTTATATTCAGGGGCTGGTTCAGGAAAATCCGGTATGGGAAAAACATCAATATGCTCATCAATTCCATGGGCATTGTCAGTGAAACAGATGAACCGGTAAGGAATTGTAATGTTTCTTTTTACCATAGCTGCTAAGATGTTCACATAGGTGGCATCGTACTTGTCGCCCCATTTCATACAGACGATATTGTTGGTGATCATTGTTGGCATTGCCCCATTTTTAAAAAGTTTGAGAAACAGATGATGAGAGATAGATCCCTGACTCCATCGGATTGAATGTATTTATACACTTTTCGAGAGACTTTTATCAAGCAATGAAGGCATAAGGACGGCATCCATGATACACGAGAACCGGAAGTGGCCACGGGTATATTTTTCTGTAAACGACGCAGTTGCAGGAGAAATTCTCATCCATAAAGAGCAGGTTTTTTCTGCGCGGGTACTGAATGTCAGTGAGGGGGGCCTTGCTCTGAGCCTGAAAGCAGTTCCCGGGACTTCCTTTAAAAAAGGAGACCGGTTTCAGCTGAAAGCTCTGGAGGGTAAGGAGATGCTCGTATTGACGGCGCCTGCCGTTATGGAAGTGAAATGGGTAACCGCTCTGGAAGGACTGGAGATGCTGGGGCTGGGGTGCGCTTTTTTATATATGGTACCGCCGGACAGAGTCCGCCTGCGCCGTTTTATGGAAGATATGGACAGGGATATCATAAAGCCCGAACCCACCAGAGGGTGAATTCGGGCCATGGTTTTTTTCTGGTTCAGGCCTCAGACCAGAAAGGCGACATTTCCCGCAGACGGGCAACAATGGGGGGCAGCTGCTCAATGACAGTGTCAATCTCGGCTTCTGTATTGTAAATGCTTAAGCTGAAACGGATGGTACCATGGGCTGCCGTGTGGGGAACGCCCATGGCTCTGAGTACATGGGAGGGTTCCAGAGAGCCGGAAGTGCAGGCCGATCCGGATGAGGCGCAGATGCCATGCTGGTTCATCATCAGAAGAATGGCCTCACCTTCAATATACTCAAAGCTGATGGAGCAGGTATTGGGGAGGCGTGCATCGGGATCCCCATTAATGAAGCATTTGGGGATATGACGGAGAAGTTCTTTTTCAAGGCGGTCACGCATGGCCCTGACCCGTGTGTTTTCTTCTCCCATTTTTTCTTCCGCCAGCCTGCAGGCCCGTCCAAGGCCAATGATGGAAGCCACGTTTTCTGTTCCGGCCCTTCGCCCGTGTTCCTGATGGCCCCCCACTATATAGGGTGAAAACGGCGTACCTTTTCTGATGAAAAGAGCACCAACCCCTTTGGGTGCATGAAGCTTATGGCCTGAAAGCGAAAGCATGTCGATGGGCATGTTTTTGAGGTCCATAGGTATTTTGCCCACAGCCTGAACAGCATCTGTGTGGAAAAGAATCCCTTTTTCCCTGCAGAGTCTGCCTATTTTTTCCACGGGAAAGAGCGTTCCCGTTTCATTGTTGGCCCACATAATGCTCACAATGGCCGTTTCTTCATCAAGGCTTTGGGTCAGAAGCTCCATGTTGAGTCTGCCCTGGGAGTCAACGGGAATGGTGGTAATCCGGTAGCCTTCTTTTCCCAGTTTTTCGAACAGGGCCTTGATGGCAGGGTGCTCTACCGTGGAAGTGATGAGATGTTTTTTATCCGGAAAGGCCCGTAGTGCGGCATGAACAGCCGTTGCGTCCGATTCCGTGCCACAGCTGGTGAAAAGAATTTCATCGGTGCTGGCTGCTCCCAGAAGGCTGGCAACCTCCTGACGGGCTGTCTGAACGGAGGCGGCTACCTGACCACCAAAGGTATGCATGGAGGAAGGATTGCCATAGAGTTCGGTAAAGTAGGGAAGCATGGCTTCCATTACTTCCGTGGCCACTTTGGTTGTGGCGTTGTTGTCAAGATATACAGGGGTCATATCAGGCCTCCTCCACCACAAGATCATGGGCAACCAGGGTCCGCAGTCGGGCTTCAACATGATCTTTCAGGGTGATGCGGCTTCTGGAGCAGGTGGCGCAGGCTCCCTGAAGACGTACCAGTACACGATTACCGTCCACATCCACAAGCTCAATATTGCCACCGTCCCGTATGAGCGCCGGTTTGATTTCGCTTTCAAGGGTTTCTTCAATTTTTCTTATTTTTTGAAGGTTGGTCATGCCAGCAGCGGGTTTTTTGGGTTCCAGTATGGTCATTCCCTGACTTTTCTGAATGATCTGAAGAATTTCTTCATGGCAGTTGCCACAGCCTCCGCCGGCTTTGAGATAGCCGGTAACATCTTCCAGAGATGTCAGGCCTTTTTCCTGCACCGCACGACGAATATCCACATCCGTAACGTTAAAACAGTGGCAGATAATTTCACCTTCGAGGATTTTTTCGGGCTCACCCTTGTAATAGGCGATGGCTTTTTCCAGTGCCTCCTGACCCATAACAGAACAGTGAATTTTTTCTTTGGGAAGACCGCCCAGTGCCATGGCAATGTCATCGTTGCTTATTTTTTCGACTTCTTCCAGAGTTTTTCCGATGATCATTTCCGTAAGAACGGAGGAAGAGGCTATGGCACTTGCGCAGCCGAAGGTCTTGAATCTTGCTTCTGCAATTTTCTTGTCTTTACCAAGGCGAAAAGTAAGTTTCAGTGCGTCTCCGCAGGCAATGGAGCCTACTTCGCCTATGCCGTCCGGGTTTTCCACTTCGCCGACATTTTTGGGGTTCAGAAAGTGTTCCCGAACCTTATCTGTGTAATCCCACATGCGTGATGCTCTCCTATGGTTGTCCACCCTTTGTCTGGGCAGGTTGGTAGTCCGGTTTCTTTATAGCTCAAGAAACTATAAGTACGGAATGAAAAAATGGTAGGTACACGTGGGAAAAACGCGGAAACTTTTACGGAAACAGACCTGTTCTGAGGTATATCCCGGAACATGTCTGTTCAGGAAGATCCTTTTTCTCCGAGTTTTCGGTAGAGAGTCCGTCGGCCGATGCCCAGAATGGTGGCCGCACTCCGTTTGTTGCCGCCGGTCTCTTTCAAGACATGCTGGATGTATCGGTTTTCCAGATCTGCAAGGGAGATCAGTCTGTCGGTGGGGAGAAAGGGAGAGTTTGCGTTCTGTGGCGGAGTGGGGGAGCGGAGATAGTTCCGTATGCGCGAAGGCAGATGTTCCGGGAAGATGTGATGACCCCTTGCAAAGGTTACTGCCCTTTCCATGGCGTTGCGAAGTTCCCGCACATTGCCGGGAAAGGGGTAGTGGGCAATCATATCCAGAGTGGATGCCGAGAATCCTTTGATTGTTTTATCCATGGACAGAGCGAATTGATCCATGAAGCGGGCTGCAAGAAGCTCGATGTCTTCTCCCCGTTCTCGTAAGGGAGGAACCCTTAGGGTGAAGGTTTCCAGCCTGAAAAAAAGGTCTTCCCTGAAATGTTCCTGCTGGACACTCTTTTCCATGTCCTGATGGGTTGCTGCAAGAATGCGGACATCCATCTGACTTTCTCTGTTTTCCCCAACCTTTCGAACTTTGCCATCCTGAAGAATGCGCAGGAGTTTGGCCTGCAGAAAAAGGGGCATTTCGGATATTTCGTCCAGAAGAAGGGAGCCGCCGCTGGCTTCGGCAAAAAGGCCATGGCGGTTTTGGCTGGCACCCGTAAAGGCTCCGGCCGCATGACCGAAGAATTCACTTTCCATAAGGTGTTCTGGAATACCAGCACAGTTGACGGGAAGAAAAGGCCCTTTGGCCCGGTTGCTTTCTTTGTGAATGGCCTTTGCCACAAGCTCTTTCCCGGAACCGCTTTCTCCCAGAATGAGAACCGGTCCATGCGCCTTGGCCACCTGTCGTATCTGATCGAAAAGAAGGTGCATGGCCGTACTTTGGCCGTGCATGCCATGGAATCCTTCGGAAGAAAGAAAGCCCCGCATCCGGCACAGGGTATCTCTGATATTTTTTCTTTCCAAAATACGCCGGACCGTGAGGGTGAAGTGTTCCAGATCCAGGGGTTTGGTTAAAAAATCCTCAGCTCCTATTTTCAGGGCCTCTACCGCTTTCGTTATGGTGCCAAAGGCTGTGATCATGAGAAAGCAAGGTGGCGGCTGGTGTTGCAGGGCCAAAACCGTTGTAAGAAAGCTCATGCCATCCATGCCGGGAAGGCTGAGGTCGCAAATGACAAGGTCCGGCCAGTTGGCTTGCATGATAGTCAGCCCTTTTTCTGCACTGACGGCATGGTCTGCTCGAAAACCGGCATCCCGGATTTCTTCTGTCAGCAGGGATCCCAGTGCTTTGTCGTCCTCGATAATCAGTATTTGTGCATGGTGTTTTTCTGTCATGGTTTCCCTTCGCCTTCTGCCTTCTGCTCCGGGATAAACAGGTGAAAGCAGCTTCCTTTTTTTCTGTTTGCCGCGATTTCCACGAAGCCTCCATGCTCTTCGGCAACGGTGTGTACCACGGACAGGCCGAGGCCTGTGCCCTGACCGACCGGTTTCGTGGTAAAAAAAGGTTCAAAAATTTTTGACTGAATTTCAGGGGCAATGCCGGGGCCTTCATCGCATACGGAAAAAAGAATACCGCTACTTGTATACTGCCATGAAAAATGAACCTTTCCGCAGGGCGCACACTGAATGGCGTTGCGCAGAAGATTGATCAGTGCCTGCTGCACGCGCATGGTATCCATCCGGAGAGGTCGGGAGTTTGTGGGGCCAGTAAGGAGGACATCGCTGCGGCGGCAACTGGCTTCTTCCGACAGGGCAGCGGCAGCGGTGGCTGCCAGGCGGGCTGGATCGGCAGGAGAGCAGCGCAGAGGATTGCGTCGGCTGAAATTGAGAAGTTGTCGTATGATGGCATCCATACGGCTTACCTGTTCACGTATGGATGCAAGGGCTTGTCTCTGTGTGCCGGAAATATTTTTGTCCCGCAGTGCTCGCTGGGCTTTGCCGTTGATGACACTCAGCGGTGAACCCAGTTCGTGGGCTGTGCCTGCCGCCAGCCTTCCAAGGGCAGCCAGTTTTTCAGAGTGGCGGAGTTTTTTTTCCAGCTCCTCCTGTTTTTCCTGTTGTTCGCGCAGGGCTTTTTCAGCACTCTGTATGCTGTTGAGCATGTGGTTGAAATGGATGCCGAGGCGGAGGATTTCCATAGGGCCGGTTTCCTGGAAACGATGGCTGCGTTTACCCTCTGCAATGGTTGCCATGCTGGCCGTCAGTCTTGCAAGGTGCCTGCCCAGGGCTCTGTGGTGCCCGAACAGCACAAGGGTGGATAGGACTGCCAGCAGTGTCCCGAGAAACAGGATGCCACGCAGTCGGATGGACTGGGTGTGCTGATTGAACTCACTACCCCTGCGGGTAAGATGGAGGAGGCCGAGAATATGCCCGCCTTGATCCGTGAGAGGGACAAAATAAGAGTAAACATGGTGGCCTGCAATGCGACCGTATTCGCCAAGATTTTCCCCGTCTGCGGCCAGCTCAGAGAGGCGATCCGTTTTGGGTTCAGGATCCGCAAGGCCCAGCCGGAGGATCTCCTTACCCTGCTGGTCATAAACATAGGCACTGTAAATTCTTCCGATGGCAAGGGCTGACTCCAGTGCCTGCTGCATACGGGGTATGCTGTCCCTTTGCAGGGCATAGCTTAAGGGGAGCTGAATGGCCCGTGCCACAAGCTCCAGGTCTTTTTTCATTTGTTGCTCAACTTTGCCTTCGATGGATGTCAGGGCAAAGGTACCGAAGGTGACCAGAGCAAGGGTCAGGGGAATCAGGATATAAAGCAGCAGGGTCGTACGGAGACCCGGAGGTCTGGATAAAAGACTGGGTTTCATGGTTCCTCCTCTGCTCACAAAATTAGCACATGTGTCATTTTGCTACAAGGGAGAGGGGTGGTGCCGGGCTGTCAGTTGGAATGGTATGTGTTGAATATGTTTATGTTTTATACTTATATGTTTTTTGAAATGATGGCTTGGCAATGACTGGTATGTTCTGTGCAAACGAAAGTCTTCGGTCTGCAGGGGAGAAACTATTTTATTCTTTGCAGAGTGTTGCAGGTTTGGTCCAGAAACCTGCTTCTGGGAAATGGATTGTTTCTTGGCAGACAAGAAAAGGAAAAAAACCTAACAGGAGGACGGTATGTTCAGCAGATGGTCAGTTTTATGCATTACGCCAGTATTGTTGATTCTGACAGTAATGGGTTTACCGGTTATGGCGCAGAATGCCTATCAGCAACCGGCCATGCAGAATCAGGGAATGGAAGTCAGCGGGGGGGATCTGAAGAAGGCGGCAGAAGCGTACGTGGAAATAGTCCAGATTAATCAGGGGTTTCAGGAGGCCTTACAGGGCGTGGAGACTGCTGGAGAAAGGCAGAGTCTTCAAATGGAGGCGAATGAGAAAATGCTGAGTGCGGTGAAAGAAGCCGGTCTGGATGCCCAGAGTTACAATGCCATCGTTCAGCAGGTCGGGGCCGATGAGGAGCTGAGGATGAAATTCACCAGCATGTTGAAACAGCTCCATTGATTCTTCGGACCCGGTCGTAAAAATTATCATCCGGTCAGATGATGCCGTGCCTGGCGTATCAGGAGCACGGCATTATTTTGTATTGAAAACGGTATGCGGTGTTTTGGGCAGGTGGCCCGTTTGTTCGGGGTAAGGTTGTAACCCCCGTTTGTTTTCAGGGGTTTTTTATATCCGGAGTGGGCAAGTCCTGAGGCGAAAATGGCTGGAGGGCCATGGGTCAGGCGGTTTTTCCGGTATCTGTGCAGAATCATGTATGGATTAGTTCTGATTGATCCGTAAGCATGCGCAATGTGCCAGGGTAACGGATTCTATGGGAAATCAGTGGTAATATGAAAATCAGCTTTCATCAAACTCTGCGGCATCAAATTTGAGAACAGAGCAGTTTTCCCGAATGCTGCGCTGTATGTTCTCGTCAAAGCCATCCTTGTTTTTAGCGTGAATTTCAACGGAGATTTCCACATCCACGCCAAGCCTTGCCGTGAACTGCTGCACCACCTCATCCATCAGAACATTGAAATCCATCTTGGCCCGAACGGGGTCTAAGGAAACGGTTCCGAAGAAACTGGTTTTCAGGGAAGCCGGGCCTGCCTCTGATCTTGAAGGAGTAGATGTCCTGGCCTCATCTGAGGGTCTGGCAGGGCTGTTTTCACGGATACCGGAAGGGATTTCTTCCATTCCCCTGCCTGTGGTTTCCGGTTGGGAGGTATTGGCCTCAGATGCTTTTCTTTCCTGTTCCCTCATTTCTTCAAGGATTCTGATGGCAGCATCTTTTTGAATGAGAAGGCAGGCATCGTCCAGCATATCAATGGAAAGACTTCTACCGAAGCGGAAACCCACATAGCGCTTGTCATCCTTTGCTGCGGCAAAGCCAAAATAATCTTCGCTTTCAAGGCCTTTGGCAATGCAGGATCGCAGAACGCCCTCATTGAGCAGGCGGGGAAGGTACAGATAATGGCAGGTGTCCTGAAAGATTTTTTTGGCACTTATGGCCTCGACATCATCCTTGAAATACCATTTTTCCAGCATGTTTTTCAGATGAATGGGAGCCCATGCGGAAATCAGCCATTCTTCTTCTTTCAGTCTGGACTCAATGGCTTCGGTCAGAGACTGACCGGAAGAGGGCAGGGAAACGGCTTCCCAGGTAAGGACGGGTTTTCCCTTGATGAAGTCTTCCATGGGGGCCATCAGCCATTTCCAGCATTCCCGGATCATGAGACTGAGGGTTTTATCGGCGGTGTCCCGGTTCCTTTTTGCCTGATTGAGGTGGGCGATGTCCTGATTCAGGTTGCCCTCTTCAATGTCTTTTACGATGGAATCCCAGGCAAGGTAGGTTTTTCCCCCATCCCGTACCCGGAGCTGGGTATCCGCATCCGGTGCAAGAAAAATCAGGCGATTTTGCTTTTGTCTTGGCTGATCTCCCCGTTTGCGAAGAATGGTCTCGGCGGCATCACGGGCGGGACTGTTTGCGCTGCTGCTGTATCCCGCAGAGGTGGGCAGCACCACAAGGCGGGGGCCGTCACCGTAATCATCGGGAACATCACCGGAGGCTGTGAACACATGGATGCCGGAAAAAAGATGCCTGCGGCCAAAGAGGGAAGACAGCCTTTTTGGCAGAAGGGGTTGCAGGACTTCGTTTTCGGAAATGTTTTTGATGCGGCTTTCCATTTCCCGGCGGAGATTGGGCCTTGTGTCCAGCCAGAAACGGTTTTTATCACCATAGAGATAATGTAGCCTGTCCCTGAGCCTTTGCAGCACATCCTCAAAAATGCCGGGGCTTTGTCCGGGCTGGGCTGCCCCCAGAAGAATGCGGTTGCTTTCAAGGCCCCTCAGCATCTGTTCCCGGCCGGAAGGGCACTGCCCAGAAAGAGGGTTCGGGCCGTTCTACGGGCTGCCTGTACACTGCCAAAAAGGGTGTTGCGGCTGTCCAGCTCTGCGGGTGTGGATTTTGGGCCATCCACCTCCTTTTCAATGACGGGCTCCCAGCCCTGGGGCAGGTAGTGGATGCTCTTGGTGCGCACGGCGCTGATCTCCAGGGGAATGGAGCCGGGCAGGATCATGGCATCGCTGTTTCCCTGTACCCATAGATGGTGGATCACAATGGCCATGAACGGAAGAACCCCACGGGTGCGCTGGAATTTTTCTAAGGTGGACCAGTCTTCATAGAGGCGGTCAAAAATCTCCGGATGGATGGGGTAGGAGCGGCAGAGGCGTTCCATGTATTCGCCGGACTGGGTTTCCTGGGGGAATTTATCTGAATACTCATGGTAAAAATCAAAGAAGTGCCTGCACACCTCCCTCACTTTTTCCTCGGACCCTGCGTCTTCAAAGAGCCTGCGCCTTACGATTTCAAAGGCTTCCTCGGCTGCCACGGGTTTCCATACGGATTCAACCCTTGCAAAGTATTTTTCAAGGGAGTTCAGTGCCCTTTGTCCCATGCTGCCGCCAATTTCAAGGTCGGATTCCGGCAGGGAGGCCAGGAGGATGGCGTTGGGAACGGCTTTCATGGCTTCGGTCAGGGCCTGAATGAAGCTTAGGTTGCTGTCGAAGGTGCCTGCGGCATAGTGCTTGTCCAGCTCCATCTGGCGCATGAAGGCCGCCAGCTCATCGAGAAGAACCACGCAGGGGGCTGCGGCCTCAAAGAGCTTTGTCAGGCTTTCCTTGCCCGGAGACGTGCCTTCTGCGTCACTTTCTGCAACCATGGCATAGCCTTCTTTTCCTAAAAGCTGCCAGGCCAGCTCTCCCCAGAGGGTGGCTACCTTTTGCCCTTCGTAGGTGCGGGGCTTGCTTGGGGAAAATTTGATACCGTCGATCACGGCAATTTTAGCCTTTGGAAGGGTGAGGATTCCCGCCTCATCCAGAATGAGCGGAATCCCTTTAAGCCTGTCTGTGGGTACAAGGCTTTTGGCCAGATGAAACACGGCAATGAGGGTGTGGGTTTTACCGCCGCCAAAGGAGGTCTGAATCTGGATGACAGGATCGCCTCCCATGCCGGAAAGCCGTTTTGCCACAGAAAGGAGGAGAAGCCTCATCCCTTCTGTGATGAAGGCTCGGGAGAAAAACTTTTCAGGGTTCTGGTATTCTTCAGGCGCTTTACCGGAAGCCACCAAAGATAAATCTGCGGCAAACTCGGACTGCTGAAATGTACCTTCCAGTACATCCCTGTGGGGTTGCGCGATTTCAAGTAGGACTGTAAACGCATGGTGTTTCTCCTTGGCAGATTCCCTTGTCTGGCCTTTTCAGTGAAAGTGGAAAAAAGCAGCCCACGTTACGGCCATTGTTCAGAGAGATTCTGTGCTAATGGGTTATTATTTCAGTCCAAAGAATCCTAGGGCAGATCTGTTTTCAGGCGGGCCTGATTTACAATGCGGGGGTGGGGATCTATGGCTTTCAGTTTCTGTTTCATTTTTATCAGCAGATTGGCAGGGTTAACGGCCTGAGGGAAAAGCCTTTTTTATGGGGTGGAGGCAATGGGAAGGGGGGATAGGGTTGTAAACAAAGCAGAAATCTTTTTGGGAGTACTGAATAATGATTCGGTGGCAGCACGGAGGGGCAAAAAGTATTCTCATATTTTCCCTCTGAGTCAGCTGGGGAACTGGGATAAATTAAAAGCAATAAAAAAAGGGCTCACAGCATTATGCTGTAAGCCCTTAATTTTTAAGTGGCAGAAGGGCAGGGATTCGAACCCCGATAGACGGAGTCAGAGTCCGTAGTCTTACCATTAGACGACCCCTCTGCAAACGGGTGTTAAACTAGAAGAAAAGAGGGGTGGTGTCAAGAAAAAAATGAAAAAAGAATTAGGTGCGCCAGAACTTTTTTCTAGAAAGTTTCTAAAAAGGCAATGGCAGCCCTGATTCTGGGCAGACTGCGTTCTTTTCCAAGCAGGGCCAGAGTTTCACCCATGCCGGGGCTCTGTCCTTTGCCGGTAAGGGCTACCCGCAGGGGGCCTCCCACTTTGCCGAGTTTGAGATTCATTTCTTCGCAGACGCTGTGAAGCAGGGCCTCCATGGCGGTTTCCGACTCCTCTTCGCTCTCTGTGAGTTTTTCTTCTATTTTTTTCAGAACCTCCAGGCTGCCGGTCTTGAAGTTCTTTTTGATGGCCACCTCGCAATAAGTGGAGGGTGCCACAAAAAAAGGTTCTGCCTGCTGGGCCATCTCAAGGAGGGTCTTGCTTCTAGGCTGGAGCAGGGAGATAATGGCAGGAAGCCGGGTATCGTCTGGATCGTGGGGTATGGCAAGATCCGTCATCTGCTCCAGAAGGGGGGGCAACAGTTTCTCGGGTGTACTTTTTTGTATGTGTTCTCCATTAAGGGCCGTAAGCTTGTCCATATCAAATACACCGGGAGATCGGCCGATGGCTTCAAGGGTAAAGAGGTGTTTCATGTCTTCTATGGTGAAAAACTCCTGATCTCCGCTGGACCAGCCAAGGCGTACGAGATAGTTCAGCAGGGCTTCGGGAAGAAAGCCCATTTTTTTGTATTCCATGACCCCCATGGCACCATGTCGTTTGGAAAGTCGGGTCCGGTCGGGTCCAAGAACCATGGGAACATGCCCGAATTTTGGGATGTTGGCTCCAAGGGCTTCGTAAATGAGAATCTGTTTGGGGGTGTTGCTGATGTGATCGTCACCCCGGATCACGTGGGTGATGTTCATGGTAAGGTCATCAATGACAACGGCAAAGTTATAGGTATACACACCGTCGCTGCGGCAGATGATAAAATCATCTATTTCTGTGTTGGGTATGGATATGGGGCCTTTCACCACATCGTCGATGCGAGTGCTGCCCGTATCCGGAGTCAGCAGGCGGACGACGGCTCCTGGCTGAGGCTGCCGGTTTTTATGACGGCAGGAACCGTCGTACATGGGATTGCGGCCCTCGGCTCTGGCCTTTTCTCTCATGGCTTCCACTGTTTCAGGGGAGCAGGTGCAGTAATAGGCTTTTTCTTCCGCAACAAGACGGTCGAGAAATTTTTGGTAGATATCAAAGCGTCGGGTCTGATAGTATGGACCTTCATCCCAGTCGATACCCAGCCACTCAAGGCCCTGGAAGATGGCATCGACGGATTCCTGGGTTGACCGGAGGGTATCCGTATCCTCAATGCGCAGGATGAATTTACCCCCGGTTTTCCGGGCGTAAAGCCAGTTGAACAGGGCGGTACGGGCCCCTCCCACATGCAGATAGCCCGTAGGGCTTGGCGGAAAGCGTGTTATAATGGTGTCTGTCACTGTAAACCTCGGTTTTTCGGTTGCGACTGGAGTTGCCTGTATGCGCCGTGAGACGCATAAAAAAAGAGGATTATCATAAGCTGTCCTCTTCGGACAAGGGGGGGAAGGGAAAAAACTTGACAGCATCCGTTGAATTCTCATAGGAAAACGGCTATCATGTCGCGGTTTTGTGGGTTGTGCAGGCTGCGTTTAGAAAAATATAAATTATTTCAGGAGATTGATATGGCTGTACCAAAGAGAAAAGTATCCAAGTCAAGAAGAGACAAGGGCCGGACACACAAGAAAACGGCTGGTGTCAATGTGTCCGCCTGCCCTGAGTGCGGCGAAGCAAAACAATCCCATGCTGCCTGCAGAAGCTGCGGTACCTATAAAGGACGTACGGTTCTGGCAGATATGGAGGTCTGATCCCCAGGGGTGGATGCCCGGGTGAAAGACAGGGAAAGGAGGGGGTCCGGAGTGTTTTTCCCCATAATGGGGGATGCTTGACCCCTTTTGCTTTTTACTGAAGCTTCAGTGGGGCTCTGTTTTCCTGCCCCTTTTTGATTCCAAGAAAGGAAATATCATGTCCGTTGAAGATAAGGTTCGCAAAGTCATTGCTGAAAAACTGGATGTGGATATTGATGAGGTGGTGCCAGGGGCCTCACTGGTGGAAGACCTGGGAGCCGATTCACTGGATCTTGTGGAACTGATGATGAGTATGGAAGATGTCTTTGATGTGGATATTTCCGATGAGCAGGCGGAAAAACTCCGTACCGTCAAAGACGTGATTGAGTTTCTGGAAGCTCTGTGATGGTAGCAGGAAGCCTCCGTACTCCTCGCAGGGTAGCTGTTACGGGAATCGGCATGGTTTCTCCTCTGGGTCTCAGTGCCGGTGAAACCTGGCAGGGCTTGACCCAGGGGCGCTCCGGTATTGGCCCGATTACACGATTTGATACGGAAGGCCAGAGCGTAACCATTGCCGGTGAAGTCAAAGGGTTTCGGGCAGAGGACTTTCTCCCCCGGAAGGAAGCCAGGCGTACGCCTTTGTTCATGGCATATGGTGTCGCTGCGGCACAGATGGCCGTGGAGGATGCGCGGATGCCCGAAGGCTGGACCGGGGATGCCCGTACAGGGGTCTATGCGGGCTGTGGCATTGGCGGGCTTGAGGTGATGGAAGAAAATTTCCGTACCCTTGTGTCCAGAGGCCCGGGCAGGGTGAGTCCTTTTCTGATTCCCCACTTCATTGGCAATATGGCTGGTGGCATGGTGGCCATGCATATGGGGCTCAGGGGGCCGAATCTCACCTTTGCGACAGCCTGTGCTGCCGGAGCCCACGCTGTGGGCGAGGCTTTCCGCCGAATCCGGGATGGCTATGCGGATGTCATGTTGGCCGGTGGCAGCGAGGCTGTTGTCAGCCCACTTTGTCTGGCTGGGTTTGCTGCTATGAAGGCGCTTTCCACCCGCAATGACAGCCCGGAGAGTGCCAGTCGCCCCTTTGACAGAGACAGGGACGGGTTTGTGGTGGGAGAAGGAGCCTGTTTCCTTGTGCTGGAGAATCTGGAGAAAGCCCGGGAGCGAGGGGCTCGGATTTATGCCTGCATAGATGGGTATGGTGCGGGATGCGATGCTTATCATATCACGGCTCCGGAACCCGAAGGACAGGGAATGGCCGCCTGCATGCAGGCGGCCCTGCTGGATGGCGGCGTTTGCCCTGATCAGGTGGGGTGGGTGAACGCCCACGGCACCGGCACCCCTTTGAATGATGTTTGTGAGACAAGAGCTGTGAAGCAGGTGTTCGGAGGCCATGCGCAAAAGCTTTGCATAACGGCTCTGAAAAGCATGACAGGGCATCTCCTTGGAGCTGCCGGAGGGTTTGCAGCGGGTGTGAGTGCCCTGGCCCTTTATCATGGTATTCTGCCTCCAACGCGGAACCTTAATCATCCGGATCCGGAATGCGACCTTGATTATATCCCGAATCAGGCCAGGAGTCAGGATGTAAAGATGGCTCTGACCAATGCCTTCGGCTTTGGTGGAACCAATGCCTCCCTGTTGATGGCAGTGGAGTCTGGCCGTGAAAGAGATATCTCATGACAGATAAAAATGTTATTTTGCTGGCCAGTGACCATGCTGCCGTGGACCTGAAGACCGTTGTGGCAGAGCATCTGCGCTCCCGGGGAATGGCTGTCGAAGATATGGGAACCCATGGTAGGGATTCCGTGGATTACACCGAGTATGGCATCCGGGTGGCGCGGGCAATTTCTGAAGGGCGTGCAGAACGGGGTATTCTTCTCTGCGGAACGGGCATTGGTATGAGCATGGTGGCCAACCGTTTTCCCGGCGTGCGGGCAGCGCTCTGCAATGATCTTTTTTCTGCAGGCATGAGCCGCCGTCATAATGATGCCAATATTCTCGTTTTGGGGGGACGGGTCCTGGGTGATGTGCTGGCCCGTGCCATTGTGAGCGCATGGCTGGAAACACCCTTTGAGGGGGGGCGTCATCAGGTGCGGCTGGATCATTTTAACCAGGGATTCTGTGATCCCTTTAAGTGATGGAGATGGGTAAGAATATGGACATCATTCGTGCGGTGGATCCGGATATAGCTGATTCCATGGACAGGGAGCTGGCCCGTCAGCAGGGCAGTCTGGAGCTGATTGCTTCTGAAAATATTGTGAGCCCTGCGGTTATGGCGGCTCAGGGCAGCATCATGACCAACAAGTATGCCGAAGGCTATCCTGCCAAACGGTATTACGGTGGCTGCGAGTTTGTGGATGAGGCGGAAAACCTTGCCCTTGCAAGGGCAAGGGAGCTCTTTGGTGCTGTGTACGCGAACGTGCAGCCCCATTCCGGATCCCAGGCAAATATGGCCTGCTATTTTGGTCTTCTGGAACCCGGAGATAGAATTCTGGGCATGGACCTTTCCCACGGTGGACACCTCACCCACGGATCCCCTGTGAACTTTTCCGGCAGACTTTATGATTTCAGCCATTACGGTGTTGCCAGAGAAACGGGGCGAATTGACTATGATGCTCTGCAAAAGCAGGCAGAAGAAGTTCGCCCCCGCATGATTGTTGCCGGGGCCAGTGCCTATCCACGCATTCTGGATTTCGAGCGTTTTGCCACCATTGCCGCATCCGTGGATGCTTTTCTGATGGTGGATATGGCTCATATTGCCGGTCTTGTGGCTGCAGGCCTCCATCCTTCTCCCATTCCCCATGCTACTGTTGTCACGAGTACCACTCATAAAACCCTGCGGGGACCTCGTGGGGGATTGATCCTTGCGCGAGATGATAAGGCAGCCGTTTTCAACAAACAGATTTTTCCCGGTATTCAGGGTGGGCCTCTGATGCATGTGATAGCAGCCAAGGCCGTGGCTTTCAAAGAGGCTCTTGCCGATGATTTTACGGCTTATCAGGGTCGTGTGGTGGAAAATGCAGTTGCCATGGCCGGTGCATTGATGGATGAAGGGTTGAATCTGGTGTCCGGAGGAACGGATAACCATCTGATGCTGGTGGATTTGACCAACACAGGAATAACGGGCAAAGAGGCAGAGGCTGTACTGGGCCAGGCTGGTATAACGGTTAACAAAAATACCATTCCTTTTGAAACCCGGAGTCCCTTTGTCACGTCAGGTATCCGGATTGGAACAGCTGCCCTTACCACGCGTGGTATGGGTGTCAATGAAATGAAGACGATTGCTTCATGGATAGCGGCGTGTGTGAAAAATCCGTCGGATGCCGTAAAAGCGGAGGCTGTCCGTAAAGAAGTGGCTACCCTTACGGCCCGTTTTCCTTTGTTTCAGTATTGATTGGTATGATCCGGGGCATAGGGTGTATGTCCCGGATTGGCAGGTATGTGCTCCGAGGGGGCGGGTATACTGTGGCGGCAGCTGAAATTTCATATGGGGTGGTGTGATGACAGAAGACCGGCCTTCATGGGATGAGTATTTTATGGACATCACCACTCTGGTGGCCCGAAGGTCAACCTGTCTGCGCAGAGCTGTGGGGGCAATCATTGTAAAGGATAAACGTGTTTTATCTACAGGGTACAACGGGGCTCCCAGCGGTGTACGACACTG
Organism: Desulfobotulus pelophilus; assembly: GCF_026155325.1. NCBI lineage: Bacteria > Pseudomonadati > Thermodesulfobacteriota > Desulfobacteria > Desulfobacterales > Desulfobacteraceae > Desulfobotulus > Desulfobotulus pelophilus. The sequence goes on from NZ_JAPFPW010000003.1 coordinate 148,709, forward strand.
TGGTGAAACAGGGTGTCTCCGGGAACAGAGACAGGTACCATCGGGAGAGCGTCATGAGCTTTGCAGGGGAATCCATGCCGAACAGAACGCCATTATCCAGGCGGCAAGACACGGAGTGTCCATTCTGGGGGCTACCTTGTACTGCACCACCCGGCCCTGTTCCATCTGCGCGCGAATGCTGATTAACGCCGGCATAGAAAAAATTTATTACCTTGAAGGATACGCGGATCCCTTAAGCGAGGAAATGCTGGCAGAAGCGGGGATTCCTCTGGAGAGAATCGGAGAGAGCCGGAATTCCTTATTCAGGGAGGCATTATGAAGTGTCCGTTTTGTGGGGAAGGGGATAACAAGGTTATTGATTCCCGTTTGAGTAAGGACGGTGCGATGATCCGCAGGCGGCGGGAGTGCCTGAGTTGTACCCGTCGTTTCACCACATATGAGCAGGTAGAAGAAATCCCCATGATGATAGTCAAAAAGGACGGTCGCAGGGAGAAATTCAGCAAGGAAAAGCTCCGGAGTGGTATTTTGCGGGCATGCGAAAAGCGGAATGTGAGCATGCACACCATAGAAAGCTTTATTGACGAGCTGGAACGTGATCTGCGAGAGTCGGGAGAAAAGGAAGTTTTTTCCCGTATTCTGGGGGAGAGGGTCATGCACAGGCTCCATGATCTGGATGCCATTGCCTATGTTCGTTTTGCTTCTGTTTACCGGGAATTCAAGGATGTCAATGATTTTGTGGAAGAACTGAAATCTCTTCTTGTCCGGGAAAAAGACGCATGATGAAGGATGTTTTTTTCATGGAAAAGGCACTGGATCTGGCGTTGAAAGGAAGCGGGCGTACCTCTCCCAATCCTTTGGTCGGTGCCGTGGTTGTCCGGGATGGTCGCATTGTGGGAGAAGGCTGGCATGCGGCTTATGGGGGGCCCCATGCTGAGGTGCATGCCCTCCGGCAAGCCGGATCGGCTGCCGCAGGGGCAACCATTTATGTGACCCTTGAGCCCTGCAACCATTTTGGGAAGACGCCACCCTGCACCCAGGCTATTCTGGACGCTGAGGTCGGGCGTGTGGTGATTGCCATGAAAGATCCCAACCCCAAAGCCGCCGGAGGCATGGACCGCCTGCGTTCAGCCGGTGTGATTGTGGATACGGGGATCTGTGAGGATCAGGCCAGAAAGCTGAATGCTCCTTTTATCAAAAAAATGGAAACGGGTTTGCCATGGGTGGTCCTGAAGTGTGCCATGACCCTTGACGGCCGCGTGGCTACCCGAAGCGGTGACTCCAAGTGGGTAACGGGTGCAGAGTCCAGGGAATGGTGCCACAGGCATCTTAGGCAGCGGCTGGATGCCATTCTTGTGGGCAGTGCTACGGTACGGGCCGATGATCCCAGCCTGACCTGCCGACTTCCCGAAGGGAGCGGTAGAGACCCCGTTCGCATTGTACTGGCATCGAAGCTGGATGTGGATACAAAAGCACGGGTGTTGTGTCAGAAAAGTGACTCGGCTACTTTTTTACTTTGTGCGGAAGGGCTCCCCGCATCCCGGAAGCAGCCCTTTCTTGAAATGGGGGTCCGGGTTCTGGAGACTCCTTCGGATAAGGATGGCAGGCTTAACTTTAAAGCTATGATGCCCCTTTTAGCGGAACAGGGGATTCAGAGTCTTCTTATTGAAGGTGGCGGTCGTGTTGCGGCATCGGCGTTGAAAAGCGGTATTGTGGATAAGGCTGTCTTCTTCTATGCTCCCAAAATTCTTGGAGGGGATGGTATCCCTGTGATGGACGGGCCTGGCCCTGAGCGTATGGACCAGTGCATGTTCCTTGCTGATATGGCGGTTTTCCCCTGTGGCGGTGATATCCGTGTGGAAGGATATCCCCTGGTTCCTTCTTTGGCATGAAGTCTGGAAAAACGGGACGGGTTTATTCAAAAGACAGATTGATTTTTCTGCAGATGGTGTCCTGCCAGTATTTTGGGTATTCAAGAATTTTGGTGCTTTGTGGGTAGGCGGCAGTTGTTATTGTGAGGAGCAGGCATGTTTACGGGAATCATTGAAGGGTTGGGTACTATCCGGGAACTTACGGCAGCCGGAGAGGGTCGACGTATGACCGTTGAGGCGGATTTTGACCTTGCGGGCACCCGTATTGGCGACAGTATTGCCGTCAACGGAGCCTGCCTGACAGCCGTTTCTCTTGCGGGCAGACGCTTTACTGTGGATGTGGCTCCGGAAACCGTAGCTCGCTCACGTTTCAAGATCGCGCGGGTGGGGGAGCGTGTGAATCTGGAAAGAGCCCTGACCCTGGCCTCCCGTCTGGATGGTCATATTGTGACGGGGCATGTGGATGGAGAAGGCCGGATTCTTTCCAGGGAAACCCGCAGCAATGCCATGATCATTACTATCGGTGTCGACCCTTTTCTGGCCCGCTATCTGATTCCCAAGGGATCCGTGGCTGTGGATGGAACCAGTCTTACGGTAAACACTTGTGAGCGGGATCGTTTCACTGTTTCCATTATTCCTCATACGGCAGGACTTTCAAGCGTTGGAACGAGGGAGACGGGTGAAAGTGTCAATATAGAAACAGATATTGTTGGTAAATATATCGAACGTTTCCTCCTTATGCCCGGAAGGGCGGAGAAAGAAAAGCCGGTATCTTCCGGGATAGACCTTTCATTTCTGGCTAAAAACGGGTTTCTGTAGAATGGGTACCCGGAATTATTACAAGGGCTTACAGCAAGCATCAAAAGGGGAGGCAAAGATTTTTACATGCCGAAGATAAGTATTGAAGAGGCCATAGCAGATATCAGGGCCGGAAAAATGGTTATCCTTGCCGATGACGAAGACAGGGAAAATGAAGGAGATCTCACCATAGCTGCAGAGAAGGTGACGCCGGAAGTCATCAATTTTATGGCTAAATACGGAAGAGGGCTCATTTGTCTTTCCTTGACGGGAGAAAAATGTGATGCTCTGGATCTTCCCATGATGGTCGGTAACAACACCTCTCCCTTCGGAACGGGTTTTACGGTGTCCATTGAAGCCAGAGAAGGTGTGACCACAGGTATTTCTGCTGCTGATCGGGCAACAACGATTCTTGCCGCCGTGAAAGAGGGGGCAAAACCCAGGGACCTTGTCAGGCCTGGTCACATTTTTCCTTTGCGTGCCAAAGACGGCGGTGTAATTGTTCGTTCCGGGCAAACCGAGGGTTCCGTTGACCTTGCCCGCCTTGCAGGTCTGAAACCTGCGGGTGTCATCTGTGAAATTATGGATGATGATGGAACCATGGCCCGCATGCCTTCTCTGGAGCGTTTTAGTGAGGAGCATGGAATTAACATCTGCACGGTGGCAGATCTCATTGCCTATCGTCTGCGAACGGAGAGTTTTGTTAAGCGTCAGGTGGAGGCCAGAATTCCTACCTCCTTTGCAGGAGAATTCCGTACGGTTGTGTATGAAAATGCCATCGATGATTTTCAGCATATTGCCTTTGTTAAAGGAGACATAGATCCTTCCCGACCGGTGTTGGTTCGGGTTCATTCGGAATGTCTCACAGGAGATATTTTTGGTTCCCTGCGTTGTGACTGCGGAGATCAGCTGCGTAAAGCCATGATGATGATGGAAGAAGAAGGTTGCGGTGTGCTGCTGTATATCCGGCAGGAAGGCCGGGGCATTGGTCTTGTCAACAAGCTGAAGGCCTACAATCTTCAGGATGAGGGGTTGGACACGGTGGAGGCCAATGTCAGGCTGGGTTTCAAGCCGGATATGCGGGACTATGGAATCGGTGCCCAGATTCTTGCGGATCTTGGAATCAGGGAGATGAAACTGATCACCAATAATCCCAAAAAAATGGTGGGTCTTGAAGGATACGGCCTCCGCATTGTGGAGCAGGTACCCATAGAGATTGAATCCAATGATGTGAATCGCTGCTACCTTGAGTGTAAGAAACTGAAAATGGGTCATCTGCTTACTCTTGAGGATAAAGAAGCGTAAGGTTTTGAATTTTCTATGAGGAGAAAAAAATGCCAAGAATTCTGGAGGCCCCTTTAAGGGCCGATGGCAAACGTTTTGCCATTGTGTGCACAAGGTTCAACGATTTTATCACGGAGCGTCTTGTGGGCGGTGCTTTGGATGCGCTGGTTCGTCATGGCGCTTCGGATGATGCCATTGACATCGTAAAGGTTCCCGGAGCTTATGAGATGCCGCTCATGGCCAAGAAGGTTGCGGCAAAGGGACGATACGATGCGGTGATTTGTCTGGGGGCTGTTATTCGTGGTGCCACTCCCCATTTTGACTATGTTGCCGGGGAAGCCGCCAAGGGTATTGCTCAGGTAATGCTGGAAACGGGGGTTCCTGTTATTTTTGGCGTGCTGACAACGGACACCATAGAGCAGGCCATTGAACGGGCCGGAACCAAAGCGGGCAACAAGGGTTTTGATGCGGCTGTGACGGCTCTTGAGATGGCAAACCTTATGGATGTGGTGGATAAAGCCTGATGGGATACCGGCGTAGGGCGAGGGAACAGGCCTTGCAGCTGCTGTTCTCAATGGATCTTCGGGGAGAATTTTCAGAGCAGGTGAAAAATATGTTCTGCCGTGTACTGATTCCTGAAGACGAAAGAATCCTTCTCTTCGAGGCCCTTGTGGAGGGGGTTCTGGAACACAGAGAAGTACTGGACCGGACCATAGAACAGTTTTCCAGTAACTGGCGGATACCCCGCATGGGTCGGGTGGACCGTAATGTACTGCGCATGGCAGTCTTTGAGATGCTGTACATGGATGATATCCCGGATAAGGTATCCATTAATGAGGCCATAGATCTGGCCAAAAAGTTCGGTACCCGTGATTCGGGAGCCTTTGTTAACGGGATTCTCGACAGTATTCGCAAGGACAGAGAAAGCAAGGGGGGAGAAGATCCGTTGCGGATTGCCGAACCCTAGCGGAGAAACTCCCCATGGCGGGCAAGGGATGATGATTCGTTCCACTGCGGTAAGAGGCAGGAGCCTTTCAAAGCCCATGGGAAACTTCTGCCCTCTGGTTCCTGAGTTTGCCCGGTAGCCGTTTTTCCCGCGTGCTTTGTTACTCCATGGCTTCTGCTGCTGTACAGTCCATTGCAGCTCCGGCAAGGGAACCGCTGAAATGAGAGTGATAAAGTGATCCTTTGTACAGGCTGTTGGCCGCTTGGCAGCTGGGCAAAGAAGCAGACATCGTGCTGATGTACATGAAAGGGAGGCAATGTATGATTATCAGATCCCTGGCTGTAGGACCCATTATGGCCAACTGTTTTATTGCTGGCTGTGAAAAAACCCGTGAGGCAGTGGTCATTGATCCCGGCGATGAAGGGGATCGTATTCTCATGGCCTTGGCCGAAGAAAAACTGACGGTGAAATATATTCTGAATACACATGGGCATTTTGACCATGTGGCGGCCAACCGCAGGCTGAAAGAGGTTACGGGTGCAGAGATCTGCATTCACCCCGATGATGCTCCCATGCTGGGTCAGCTGGCTTCCATGGCCATGAGTTTTGGCCTGCGGGCGGAGAACTCCCCTCCCTGTGATCTTCCATTGAGAGGCGGTGAGGAAATCCGGTTCGGAGAAGAGGTTCTGAAGGTCATCCATACCCCTGGTCATTCACCCGGTGGGCTTTCCTTTGCCGGTGATGGTTTTGTTTTTGTGGGCGACACCCTTTTTGCCGGTTCCATTGGCCGGACGGACTTGCCGGGCGGTAGCTACAACACCCTGATTGCGAGTATACGTGAGCGCTTGTTTCCCCTTGGCGATGCGGTGCGCGTGTATTGTGGACATGGACCGGATACTACCATAGGCAGTGAAAAACGGTTCAATCCTTTTGCTGGTGGTGTCTGAAAGATAAAAGAAAATGCCGAGTAAAAAGGACGGGGGAATTCCTCTGTCCTTTTTTTATTCGGGAGGCAGATTCCGGGATTCCAGCAGGCTTTTGTGTCGGAGAATATCATAGTACAGAAGGATTTTACGCAGATATTTGACCGGCTCGGACCCCCGGCTGTAACCATAGGTTGCATCTTTGTAGTATTTTTTCTGTTCCAGCAGGGGCAGGGTTTTTTCCATGTTGTACCAGCGGTTCGGGTCCAGATTGAACTGCCTGGCAAGATTCCGGGCGTCGAACATATGGCCCTGGCCCACGTTGTAGGCACCGAGGGCAATGTAGGTTCGATGGGGTTCTTCTGCCTGGCTGAAAAGATCGTGCAGTTTTTTCAGGTAGCGGATGCCGGCTTCAATATTCTGGGCAGGATCGTGGATGTTGGTGACACCGAGACTGCGGGCTGTCCGTGCCATGAGCTGCATGAGGCCTCTGGCATCGGCATGGCTGCGGGCCCATGGATTAAGGTGGGATTCCTGATAGGCCTGGGCAACAATAAGGCGCCAGTCGAACCCGTACTTTTCCGCATAGGTTTCGAACAGCTCCTGATAGCGAGGAAGACGGCTTTCCAGTCTGCGGTGAAAACGCATGAGATCCACGTAGTCAAAGAGGTCCAGATCCCCATAGTGGTGAGCGTAGAGGGTTTCGAAGGTGCCATCTTTTTGTATCTGATCAAAAAAAAGATTGATGGTGTACCGCAGTTTGTGGGCCTGGGGATGGACAAGCCATGCGAAAGGGGCTGGTTTTCCCAGAGAGAATGCGGGTACGGCCTGGGGGTAATAGCGCTGGTAGCGGCGGGCCATGTGTCCCGGTATGATGGTTATATCGATTTCTCTCAGGGCCACCTTGTGGAAAAGTTCTTCCCCGCATTCATTTTGCTCGATAATTTCTATGGGGAAACCGTCTTCCTGAAGATCCCACAACAGGTGGCGGGCATCGGACCCCGCAGGGATATGTACTTTCATACCCGCCATATCTGCCAGAGACCTTATGCTGAGATTGCTGCGGTGTACAATAATGGTATATTCCATATGCATATAGGGGTTCGTTGCCCGTGACAGGGCTTTTTCGGCAGCAGGTGATCCGGGAATGGCAATGGCAGCTTTGCCCTCAGCAAGGTAGGCTTCCATGCTTGCCAGATCTTCTACAATGGTAACCGTGAGGGTGAGCTCCAGCTTGTCAGCGAGGGTCTTGACCAGCTCATACTCAAAGCCCATGGGTTCTTCATTATAGAAATAGTATGTGTGCAGTGCATTGCGCGTTACAATGGGGAGTTCGCCTCTTTCCAGAATAAGGGGAAAGGGAAGCTCGGGGTCTTTCGGCAGATCGGCAAGGTGGATGGCCAGGCGTACACCGAGGCAGAGACAGCAGATGATGGTGAATTCGATGATACAGCGGGTGGTAAACAAAAACAGATGCACTGGTCTCCTTTCTCGGTTCCACCCGCAGCTTGCAGGATTGAATGGATCCTTGCTCAAAGCCCTTTTGATCAGGGGGGCCGGGACCCAATCCCGGAAAAAAGTCAGCCTGTCCGGAAAAGAGCCTTTTCTTCTCCGATTTTATACGGAAAGGGGCCACAGGGCAATGCTGACAGCTGTCAAGGCCCGCAGGGTTCTTGCACTTCACTGATGCCTCTGTTATTACCAGAAATCGCTGTGATGCAAAGACTTTTTTTGCGCCCGTCTTCAGGGCACGTGAAAAACACAAGGCCTCAGGGAGCTTTTTTTTGGAAAAGAAAGAAGAATGCAGAGTGCCGGGGATTCCCATGAAACGCAGACAGACACGCCGTCTGTATATCGCAGATCTTGCCGTGGGAGGGGGAGCACCGGTTACCGTTCAGTCCATGACCAATACTTTGACGGAAGATGTGGCAGCCACGGTGGCACAGATTGCAGCCCTTGCAGCAGCGGGATGCGAGATTGTGCGGGTGGCGGTTCCGGGGATGGAGGCGGCAGGAGCCATTGAAAAGATCAGGAGGCAGACTACCCTGCCTCTGGTGGCGGATATTCATTTTGATTATCGCCTTGCCCTTGCGGCAGCAGCTTCCGGATGTGACGGGCTTCGTATTAATCCGGGCAATATAGGGGCGGAGGTTCATGTCCGTGAAGTGGTGGCCGTAGCAAGGGACCGGGGTTTACCCATACGTATCGGAGTGAACGGTGGATCCCTTGAGAAGGATTTGATGGCCCGTTACGGGGGCGCTACTCCGGAAGCTATGGTGGAAAGTGCTCTGGGGCACGTGGCCATCCTTGAGAAGCTTGGGTTCGGGGATATCAAAATTTCCCTGAAGGCTTCGGATGTGCCGAGGACCGTGGCCGCATACCGGCTTTTGTCGAATCGCTGTGACTATCCACTGCATGTGGGAGTTACGGAGGCGGGTGGGCTTTTCCCGGGGGTTGTGAAAAGTTCCCTTGGCATTGGCATGCTGCTGGCAGAAGGAATCGGTGATACACTGCGGGTTTCATTGACCCGGGATCCTGTGGAAGAGGTTCGCGTAGGGTATGAGATTCTGAAGAGTCTTGGACTGCGCCAGCGGGGACCGGATATTGTTTCCTGTCCCACATGCGGCCGGACCCGCATTGATCTTTTTTCCATTCTGGATGCGGTGGAAAAACGTCTGCTCAGCGTGACAGCACCAATTCGGGTGGCTATTATGGGATGTGTTGTGAATGGTCCCGGTGAAGCCCGTGAAGCGGATGTGGGTATAGCAGGAGGTATGGGTAAGGGGATTCTCTTTCGAAAAGGCGAGGTTGTCCGTAAGTGTCGAGAAGATGAACTTGTGGATGTTCTGATGGCCGAGGTGGCAATCCTTGAAGAAGAATGGTGTACAACCGGAAAAATAGGATGAAATATGGGGAAGAATAAGAAGACGGCCATTACGCCGACACGCATGGAAGATTATCCCGAATGGTACCAGCAGGTGGTCAAAGCTTCGGATATGGCGGAAAATTCTCCTGTGAGGGGGTGTATGGTCATCAAACCATGGGGTTATGCCCTCTGGGAGCGTATGGTGGCGGTGCTGGATGCCATGTTCAAAGAAACCGGAGTAAAAAATGCCTATTTCCCCCTGTTTATTCCCTTGAGTTTCCTTGAAAAGGAAGCGGAGCATGTGGAAGGCTTTGCCAAAGAATGTGCGGTTGTTACCCATCATCGCCTGGAGGCCGGTCCTGATGGCCGGCTGGTACCAGCCGGCCGCCTGAATGAACCGCTGATTGTTCGTCCGACATCGGAAACCATCATTGGTGATGCTTTTTCCAAATGGGTGACCAGTTACAGGGATCTCCCTCTTCTGATTAATCAATGGGCCAATGTGGTTCGCTGGGAGATGCGTACCCGGACTTTTCTGCGCACCAGTGAATTTCTCTGGCAGGAGGGGCATACGGCCCATGCCAGCGAAGCGGAGGCTCTGGAGCGGACTCGTATCATGTTGGATATCTATGCAGACTTTGTGGAAAACTGGCTGGCGATGCCTGTGATCCGGGGAGTGAAGACTCCTTCGGAGCGTTTCCCCGGTGCTGTGGAAACATTCTGCATCGAGGCCATGATGCAGGACAGAAAAGCCCTGCAGGCTGGAACATCTCATTTTCTCGGGCAGAATTTTGCCAAGGCCTCGGATATTCGTTTTCAGGGTGCGGACGGTGCGGATACCCACGCATGGACCACCTCGTGGGGAGCTTCTACCCGCATGATCGGTGGTATGATCATGACCCATGGTGATGATGATGGTGTCATCATGCCTCCGAAGGTGGCACCGGCCCATGTGGTACTGCTGCCAGTTTTCCCCAAAGATGCGGATCCTGATGCCATTTTGGCCTATACCCGTGAAACGGGGGATCGTCTGCGCAGGGAGAGTTATGGCAACAGGCCCCTTTCCGTGGAAATTGATAGCCGGGATATGGCGGGCCGTAACTGGGAATGGATCAAAAAAGGTGTCCCTATCCGTCTGGAAATGGGGCCAAGGGACATGGCGGAAGATGGGGTGTTTCTGTTTCGAAGGGATACGGGAGAGCGTTTTTCCGTGAAACGGGAGAACCTTGGACAGGTGATAAGGGACACTCTGGATGCCATTCAGAGCAATCTGTATGAGCGTGCGCTGGCTTTCCGGAATGCTCATACGGTTTTGCTGGATGATAAAGAGTCTTTTTATGACTGGTTTACATCGAAGAGCACGGACAAACCGGAAATTCATGGCGGCTTTGCCATGGCACACTGGTGTGGCCGTGCGGATTGTGAAGCCGGAATCAAACAGGATCTTTCCGTGACTATCCGTTGTGTTCCTCTGAACGCTATGGAAGAGGATGGAAAATGTATTTTTTGTGGAGAACGGAGCCTGCGGCGGGTGGTTTTTGCCAAGGCCTATTAAAATGGGGTCAGGTCGGAAGAACGCATGTGCCCCCTTTTACAGGGCGGCAGGACAGGGTACAGAAAGAGGCGGGGCTCCATGATTCGCATTAATGATATCATTGACAGGATTCTCGAATATGATCCTGAGGCGGATATTGACCTTGTGGAAAGGGCGTATATTTATTCCGCCCGGGTTCATGACGGGCAGGTTCGTCTTTCGGGAGAACCCTACCTGACCCATCCTCTGGAGGTAACGGGTATCCTTGCAGACTTGAGGCTGGATACGATCAGTGTGGCGGCGGGTCTTCTCCACGATGTTGTGGAAGATACCCATGCCACCGAAGAAGAAATCCGTCAGATGTTCGGTGCGGAGGTGGGGCATATTGTGGCGGGTGTTACCAAAATCAGCAAGCTTCCTTTTCAGACATCCGAACACAGGCAGGCGGAAAGTATCCGGAAGATGATTCTTGCCATGGCGGATGATATCCGCGTGATCCTGATTAAGCTGGCTGACCGCCTGCATAATATGCGTACCCTGTATTTCCATAAGAAAAAAGAAAAGGTTATGAAAATATCCCAGGAAACCTGGGATATTTATTCACCCATTGCAGCCCGTCTGGGGATGTATCAGCTAAAAAATGAATTAGATGACCTGGCGTTCCGCCATCTGAAGCCCGAAGCCTATGCGGAGATCGAGGCAGGCATTGCCAAGGACCGTGAGGAAAGGGAAAATTATGTCAGGGAGGTGCAGAGCCTGATCCAGACCCGGATGGATGAATCGGGGCTTCCTGCGGACGTAACGGGCCGGTATAAACAGATCCCCAGTATTTACCAGAAGATGGTGCAGCAGAAGCTGAGTCTCTCTGAGATTTATGACCTGACGGCATTCAGAATCATCCTGAAAACCGTTCCCCAGTGTTATGAGGCGCTGGGCGTTATTCATTCTCTTTGGCGTCCACTGCCTAAAAAGTTTAAAGATTATATCGGTATGCCCAAGCCCAATATGTATCAGAGCCTGCATACCACAGTAATTGGTCCCTATGGTGAGCGGATTGAGGTACAGATCCGCACCTGGGACATGGACAGGGTTGCTAAAAGCGGCATTGCCGCCCACTGGAGCTACAAAGAGGGAAAAAGTGCAGATCCTAATATTGCCAGGGCTTTTGCGTGGATCCAGAATCTCGTGGAGAATCAGGAAGATTACCGGGACCCCCATGAATTTATGGAGAATGTCCGAATTGATCTCTTTCCCGATGAGGTGTATGTGTTCACCCCCCGTGGCGAGGTGAAAAACCTCCCCAAGGGAGCGACTCCTGTGGATTTTGCCTATATGATCCATACGGAAGTTGGGGAGCAGTGCGCCGGTGCCAAGATCAATGGCCGCATGGTGCCGCTCAGCCATGAAATGCGTAACGGCGACATTGTGGAGATCATTACTGCCAAAGACCATACTCCCAGCAAGGACTGGTTGAATTTTGTCAAGACGGTGCGTGCCAAAAACCGTATCCGGCTGTGGGTGAAAAGTCAGGAAAAGGAACGCTCCCTTTCTTTGGGTCGTGAGCTTTGTGAAAAAACATTTCGTAAGCGCAAGCTGAACTTCAGTTCTTTGGTCAATACGGACGCCATGCTGGAAGTTGCACAGTTTTTTAATTTTAAAACAGTGGAAGATCTTCTCGCCAATGTAGGGTATGGCAAGGTAACACCCCTTCAGGTGCTGCGCAGGTATGCGCCGTCAACGGAACCAGAGAGTAAGGGGCCCTCTTTTATTCAAAAGCTGATCAGCGGCAGAAATCGCCGTAAGCCGAGAGGTGAAGGGGTTGTGGTCAAGGGGTTGGACGATATATTGATACGCTTTGGAAAGTGCTGCCAGCCTGTACCCGGAGATGCGATTATTGGTTACATTACCCAGGGGCAGGGGGTCAGTGTCCATCATAAAAACTGTCCCAGTGTAAACAGACTCAATCCGGACCGATATGTGGACGTGGACTGGGCGGGGGATAATTCAGAATATTACCCGGTAAAAATACAGATTCATTCCCATGACAGGCTTGGGCTGCTGGCGGATATGGCTTCGGCCATTACGAGGACTGGTGCCAATATTCTCAACGCCCATACGGAGACCGGAGAAGATATGGAGGTTTCCACATTCTTTACGGTGGGGGTTACGGGAAGAGAGCTTTTGGATAAGGTCCTTTCCGCTTTACGCCAGACCAGGGATGTGGTGGATGTGCGAAGGCTGGACATGTAACCGGCAGGAGGGGCTGTCTTCTGGTGTTTTTATGCCCCTTGAAGAGAACGCCACTGTCATGCACAGGTAAGGTACAGCGGCGTTCTTAGGGGGCCGTGTTGAGATAAAAAGGGGCTCCGGGTTGTTTCCCAGGCCCCTTGATTTTTATAAGATTGTTAATCCGGCAAGTCAGATTTTTACCCCTTTTTGGCTACACGACCTGATTTGATGCACTGTGTGCAGACCTTAATGCGTTTGAGGGAACCATTCTGTACGGCGCGCACACTCTGAAGGTTGGGGTTGAAACGACGTTTGTTGACATTGTGGGCATGGCTGATGTTGTTGCCGACCATGGGTTTTTTGCCACAAATAGCACATTCTCTGGACATGATGAATTCTCCCTGCTGATGAAAAATGCAAACACCCTGCGGCCTCTCAAAGGGGGCGTCCATGGCGGGGTGCTTGAAAAGTTTGCTGAGTGCGGTTCTGAACGTAACCCTACGATAACTCCAGATACCCTACCAAAACCATAACCCAATACACTAAAGAAAGATGGAAGTAAAGATGTATGACAAAGAATTCCTGTTGGCCTATTCCTTATCACTGTCTTCAATGAGGCGGTTGATCCTTTTGAGCAGAATTTCTGCTTCTTCAGCCTGAGGCGTATCGGGATAGGCCCTCAAAAGGGTTTCAACCCGGTTTTTGGCCGATACAAAGGCTTTGGTCCTGAAATAATAGTTCGCTACATACAGTTCCGCTCCCGCAAGACTTTCACGGCATGCCGCGGTTTTGTCTGCAGCCTGTTCCGCATAGGCAGAGCCGTGGTAATCCTCCTGAAGCCGGAGGAAAACGTAAAGGGCATTCCGGGCCGCTGTCTGATCCCTGTCAACGGAGTCTATGCGTTCAAAGTGACACATACCCAGCTGAAACACCGCTCTGGGTGTTTCCGGATGGGTGGGGTGCAGACGCTCAAATTCTGTGTAAACCACGGCGGCTTCGGCATACTCTTTCAGGGCAAAATGGGAGTCTGCAATCCGCAGGGTGGCTTCTGTGGCGTGCTCGCTGAAAGGATACCAGTCCCGCAGGCGTTGAAAGCTTTCAAGGGATTTCCGGTATTTCTCATTTGTAAAGGCTTCCCTGCCTTCGCTGAGAAGTTCCGGAGCAGTTTTTTCGGGTTGTTTACCCAGAAGACCGCATCCTGTCATGAGGGAACAGAGTGCAATAAGAAAAAGGATGGAAAGGGCTTTTGATTTCATGGGTCCCTGAAAAAAAACGTTGTGGGGTGCCTGTTGCAACAGGATTACCGGGCAGGAGGACTATCCCGTTCTGCCCGGAAACGTACAAAGGCCGCCCTGGCAAACAGGGCGGCTGGTTTTCCGGTTGCTACATGGTGAGGTAGTGTTCCGCAGCTACGGCAGCTATGGCCGCATCACCTACGGCGGTGGCTACCTGTCTGAGCGGAGTGTTACGGGCATCTCCGCATGCAAAGACTCCTGGAACAGATGTTTCCATTCGTTCATTCACGATGATGAAGCCGTGTTCATCCAGAGCCAGCGTGTCTTTGATAAACGCGGTATGGGGTGTGATGCCAATCCAGATAAAACATCCATCCGCAGCCAGATCCTTTGTCTCGTTGGTTTTGACATTTCGTACTTTTACAGCGGCCAGACCCTGTTCCCCGCCAAGGATGGCTTCCGGTACTGAATCCCAGACCATGGTGATTTTCGGGTTGGAAAGGGCTCTTTCCTGAAGAATCCGTGTGGCACGGAGCTGGTCTCTTCTGTGAACCAGAAAAACTCTGTCTACAAAACGGGTAAGATAGAGAGATTCCTGCACGGCGGTGTCACCGCCTCCGATGGCCACAACGGTTTTGTCCCGGAAGAAGGGGGCGTCACATGTGGCGCAGAAGGAGACCCCTCTGCCATAAAAAGCATCTTCTCCGGGGATTCCAAGCTTTCTGGCAAAGGCTCCTGTGGCGATGATCAGGGTTTTTGCGTAAAGGCTTTTGTCGGTCAGCACCACCTCTTTCATGTCACCTGCAGGACGGATGCTCACCACCTCTTCATAGGCGGTTTCAAGGCCAAAGGCCTCCGCCTGGCGGGAGAAGCGCTCTGCCAGTTCCGCACCGGCAATACCCTCCGGGAAACCGGGGTAGTTTTCTACCCAGTCCGTGATCATGATTTGACCACCGGGCATCATTTTTTCAATGAGCAGGGTTTTCATACGTGCCCTGCATGCGTAAATACCGGCTGTCAGTCCTGCAGGACCACCGCCGATGATGATGAGATCGTATGGGGTTGCATCCATGGATTGTTTATCCGATCATCTGATTCAGAAGCTCTTCAATTTTAGGCTTGGCCATCATGCCTGTGACCTGCTCAACCATATTGCCGTCTTTGAAGAAAATCAGTGTAGGAATGGCTTTCACACCAAATTTTCCGGGAGTAATGGGGTTGTCATCCACATTACATTTGGCAATTTTGGCTTTGCCTTCGAATTTTTTGGCAAGATCTTCAATGATGGGTGTCATGGCTCTGCATGGACCACACCAGGGAGCCCAGAAATCGATGAGGACAGGTTTGTCCGATTGAATCACTTCTTTTTCAAAATCCGCATCGCCAATTTCAAGAACACCTTCCGCCATGGGGATGTATCCTTTCCTGATTAGAGTAAGGTTAAAGGGGTGTGCCGGAGACCAGAGTCAGGGCCGTTTATCCATTCATGCGTACTATAGGGGTCAGCTCGGGCCTTGTCAATGTGCCTGGTGGCTGCTTCCGTCTGGAGGCGGCCTTCTGGTTTCAAAGAGCGGAATTCATTCCTCTCGGTTACATAAAAAAATGGCAACCCGGCAGAAGGCAGGGCGCATGGCTGTCAGAGGCCTGGCAGGTTTCTGCTCCATTCGCAGGCTTCCAGATACATGCCCGGCACTTGGGTTTCCGGCAAACTCACATCGGAGAGGGCTGCAGGCACCATGGCCCAGTCGCCTTTCTCATAGGCTATGGCCAGATTCAGAAAGGGAGCCAGCGGTCCTTCCCGGTAAAGAAGGGCTCTGGCAATGTCTCGTGAAAGGGATAACTGGGCGATGATGGTTTCCATGGATTCATCGAGAATGGCATCAAGAAGGGAGAACATGCCAAGGGTAAAAAGGCTGTTGGCCAGCCCCGGCTGTTGGGTTGCTGCTCCCATTCGTTCACAGAATTTTCCACGGATGCAGGAGGCCTTGAGGAGAGCCTCCGGCTTGCCGGTGCTTACCTTGGTAAAGGTGATAATGGTTATGAATCGGCGGATTTCATCGGTACCCAGCAGCACAAGCGCCTGCCGTATGGATGTTATTTCACGGATGCGCTTAAAAAAAGCAGAATTGATATATCGCAGCAGGGTATAGGCAATGCCCACATCTCTGTGGATCAATGCTTCCATACGGTCAAAATCCATATCGGGGTTAGCGGCTTCTGCGCTGATCTGAAGAAGGTTGAGGGTTTGTCCCTCAATTTTTCTGCCACGGATGATTTCCGGCCTGCAGAAAAAATATCCCTGAAAAAGGGAAAAGCCCATGGCAAGGGCTTTGCTGAATTCTTCATGGGTTTCTACTTTTTCAGCTAGAAAAAGAATGGGTTTTGCGGTTTTTACCGCCATGATTTCACGGATTTTATCTTCGGAGCTTGTTGGAAAGTCAAGTTTGATGATGCGGGCAAGCTGCATCATATCTGCCCATTCCGGAGCATGAACAAAGTCGTCCAGAGCAAGAACGTAGCCCTTATCCGCCATTTCCCGACAGGCGCTGATGATCTGTTCCGATGGTTTTACCGTTTCAAGAACTTCAATAACCGTGCTCTGGCTGGGCAGCATGAGGGGGATTTTCTGCAGCAGGAGATTTTCCGTGAAGTTGATAAAGGCTTTTTTCCCTTCTGTGAGGGTGTCCATGCCGATATCAAGAAAACTGTTGGCCAGCAGCTGTGTAGAGGCGATATCACCGTCCATCTCTGGCATGGCGTTGTTCATTCCATTACGGAAAAGCAGTTCAAAGGCTACAATCTGCTTTTTCTGATTGAAAATGGGTTGTCTGGCCACAAAGGTTTCCATGGGCTGCCCCTTCGGTATTTTACTGAAAACCGCCTTGAATCCGGTGGCTTTGCAGGGTATAGGTTCTCAGAATTCGTATTGATTGCATGTGGGAAACCGTTGGGTCTGCCCGGTTGCTGGAGAATAGTCTGAGCCGTTTTGGGTTTTCTGTCTGGTTTGGGCTCTGTGGGAGGTAAACTCTGTCTCCTTGCCGGAGATGGATCTGAAATATCATTATAATGGAAGCATATACCAGTAGTGTTCGTATTTGTCATCAGCTTCCTGAGGCTATTGTGGAAAGGTGAAGGATGAAAAAGAAACTGGCGGTAGCTATCCTGCTGTCCGGCGGGGGCAGCAATGCTCAGGCCATCATGGATGCCTGTAAAGAGGGTTGGTTGCAGGCGGAGATTTGTGTTGTCGGGTCCGACCGCATGGAGGCCGGGGGCCTGGAGCGTGCTGCATCCATGGGCGTGGATCATTTTGTTGTGGATTACAAAGGGATACTGGAACATCCGGACGCGGCTTCCCTGTTTCCTGTTCCCCGTGATTTTGATGTGGAGGCTGTGTTGAAGAAGCAGAGTCTTTTTCCAAAGGGCCATGATATGGAAAAAGTCCGGACTTTTTTTACCCGAAGGGCCGCGGCCGAGCGTCTGCTGCTGGATGCACTTCTGCCCTATGATATCGATCTGCTGGTGCTGGCAGGATTCATGCGCACCCTTTCACCCTATTTTATTGATGGCATACAGAGGGAAGAACAGTTTCCCCGTATCATGAATATTCATCCGGCTCTCCTGCCGTCCTTTCCCGGACCGGATGGATACGGTGATACCTGGCGGCATGGTTGCAGGATAGGTGGATGCACCGTTCATTTTGTGGATTACGGGGAAGACTCCGGCCCCATTGTGGGGCAGGCGGCTTTTTCCATCTTTCCTGAAGACAGCCTGGAAGAGGTGAGGCGGAAAGGATTGGAGCAGGAGTGGTCACTTTATCCTGCCTGTATCCAGCTGTATGCGGAAGGGCGGCTTGTCCTTGAAGGCCGCCCTGGCCGGGATGGAAAAATACGCAGGGTTGTTGTCTGCTCTTAACCCAGAACCCGGAGCATGAGGGGAAGGGCGACAAAGGTTCCCACGGCACTGCCCAGGTTGGTAAAAACAACCACAAGAAGAATTCTTGTGGCTTTGTTTTTCCAGAAGCCTTTCATGCTGGTGATGTCACGGCTTAGGGACTGCATGTCTCCCACTCTGGGTTTCCGCAGGAAAACTTCCGTAAGTCCGGCGACCCACCCTGCCGCTACCATGGGATTGAGGGATGTGAGGGGCGCTGCGGCAATGGCTGTCAGGATGGTAAGGGGGTGAGCGAGGGATGCGGCCGCTCCGATCCCGGCAAAGACACCGTTGGCAATGAACCAGAATGTGATCATGTCCATACCCGTATCTTTGCCACCCAAAAAGAAGCCCGCTGCAAAGAGAAGCAGGATAAGGGCAGGGAGAAGCCATTTCAGAATTTTTCCGGTTTTTGCCGGAGGTGGTGTAGTTTCCAGAGAAGCCAGATTCACAGGCGTTTCCCAGTACCGGATGATACCCGGAACATGACCGGCTCCCACAATGGCCACAATAGTATTTCCGGGAGCGGTGCGTATTTTTTCGGCAAGATACCGGTCTCTCTCATCTATCAGAACATCCTGAAGAACGGGATGGGTGCCGGCCAGCTCTTTCATGAGGGAGGCCATGGCATCCTGATTCTTCAGTCTTTCAATCTCTTCTTCCTGAATGGAATCGGCTTCCAGCCCTGATATGAGTAATTGATAAAGAAGCTTGGCTTTAGCCATAAAGCCCATTTTACCCCAGATCCGGGCGAGGGTGATGCGGACTTCTCTGTCCGCCAGATGGAGGGCCGCTCCGGTTTCTGCGGCGGTTTCCATGGCCCGCTGCATCTCTTCACCCGGTCGGATTTCCATGCGGTCGGCTATGCGTTTCTGAAATGCGGCCAGCATGAGGTTGGAAAGCAGAAGAAAGGCTTTTTTTTCACGGATAACCTGCAGAATATCCATGTTTTCCCAGCGGTCACGGGAGGTGAGGGATTCGTGACGTGAAGCGCACAGCTCAATGGAAACGGTATCCGGCCTGCAGCTCCGGATGAGGTTTTCCGTTTCTTCTGCACTGTTTCGGGAAACATGGGCTGTTCCCAAAAGATAGATGGTTTTATCCTGATGTCTGAGAATGGTGAGATGGTCACTTTCCGGCAGTTTGCAAGCGGGTTCCTGAACATTCATGAAGGTAGTTTTCCGGTCGTTCTGGGTTGTGGGTGATATCAGCAGGCAGGGGATGCGCATACCAAAAGCAATGGTGATGCAGGTAGAAAGCCCTGAAAAGTCATGTGCCTCTTGTTGGAGGCATATGTCCAGCTTCAGTCACAGGGACCTGCAACGGCCCTTCCCCGTATCCATGTGTCGATAAAATAAAGGGGGACCCGGGTATCGGCACCACTTTTTTCGGCAAGTTCCATGAAAAAGGGTTTCTGGTTGTTGATCTCATGGTCCGCACCGATCAGGGCCCATATTTCCATGGCCCGCCTGGCAAAATCATAGGCTGTCTCATGATTACCAAGAAGGTTGTCGCAGTGGGCCAGTGCCATAAGATCGGAAGCCGTGGCACTGAAACGCCCTGCACTTTTATCGAGTTTCAGGGCCTGTGTAAAAGCTTTTTGTGCTTTTTCCGTCTTTTCATGATGCATCAGGATATTGCCAAGGGTAAAATAAAGACCTGCCCTTTCCTCATCTTCTGTTTGGGAAATTGTGTTTTCAAGAAAGGATATGGCCTCAAAGGTTTTTCCTTCAAGATCCAGCAGCCGCGCTTCCGATCGGCTGATACCGGGAATGTCGGCTCTGTTGTCAAGGCGGTTCAGGGCACTGCGTGCTTCCGTACCCCGGTTTTCGTCGAGGAGCAGAGAGATGAGGTTGGCCGAAGTCAGCTGCGTAAGGTCAGGGTGGTTGATCCGTTGGGCACGGTAAAGGGCTTCTTCGTAGCAGGCAAAGGCATCTTCACGGTTCTGAAGCATGCGGTAGGTATTCCCAATATTATTAAGGGCAAGGATGGTTCCTTCTGCATTATCAGCGGTTGCATAGCCTTCAAGGGCGGCCTGATAATGGTTTTGTGCCCGGATGTAGCAGCCTTTATGATAGGCTTCATTCCCCAGGCGGGCGGCCCTGTGTGCGGGTGCATCCCAGAGGGGATCCGGCGGCACCTGTCTGCCGCCACAGGCGTTGAGGTTGAGAAGGAAACCACAAATCATGAAAAATAATAAAACGGGTTTCATGACATTTCTCCTGAATTGATCTGGGTGACAGAACATGCAGAAAAAGGGTGTCTGCAGGTGACATAAAGTGAATTCTACCGTAAATATTTGCTATTTTGTATCAAAAGGATGTCTTTGGCAAAAGAAGTTTTCATGATGGCAGTAAGAGAATTGTTCGATGAGGAGGAAAAGACATGGGAGAACTGGATTGCCGGGGAAGGGCCTGCCCGCAGCCCGTACTGATGACCCGGAATTTTCTGGCGGAAGAAAATCCGTCAGAAAATTTTTGTGTTCTGGTCGATAATCGGGCTGCGGCGGAAAATGTGAAGCGTTTTCTGGAAAATTCGGGCCGGGCCTGTTTGGTGGAGAGTCGTGGAGGGGGGTTTGCGGTGTGTGCTTCTGGAGGTGAAGGGCCGGAAAAAGAGAAGGGGACAGTCTTGGTCCCGAAAGAAGGAGAGGGGCTTCGAAAAATACTTGTGGTGCTGGCCAATGACCGGATTGGGCGAGGGGATGGGGTGCTGGGCAGAGGTCTGATGACCAATTTTATCCTTACCCTTGATGAAATGGGAGACAGCCTCTGGCGTATTGTCTGTCTCAATGAGGGAGTTCATCTGGCACTGGAGGGGGCTCCTTCTCTGGATCCGCTGCGGCAGCTGGAGAGTCGGGGGGTCGAGATTCTTGTTTGTGGTACCTGTATGGAACATTACGGTGTGACAGACAGAAGGGCCGTTGGCAGCAGCACGAACATGCTGGATATTGTTACGGGGCTTGCCGTTGCCGATACGGTAATCAATCTGTGAAAGAAGGCCCCTGTGTGGTCGGCAGAGGGGCCTTTGCATTTCAGCTAAGACCGAATTCGTCAATAAGCTGGAATAATTTTTCTCTCTGTATGGGTTTAGTGAGGTATCCTTCACATTGGGATCGGAATGCTTTCATGATGTTTTCTTTGTCATTCAAGGCTGTTGTCATAATGATTTTGACCCCTGACAGGCCCAGAATACCATTGCTGTTTTCGATTTTCCGGATTTCTGCAAGAACACTCTGACCATCCAGTTCCGGCATCATGATATCCAGGGTAATGAGATCATAGGGTCGGTTCTGGCAGAGGGCTTCCTCAAAGGCCTCCAGAGCCTGTCTTCCGTTTTCGGCGAAATCGCAGGGGCCGAACCGGCTGAGGTTTTTCTGCATAACCATACGGCTTACGGGATCATCTTCAACAATAAGAATGCGCATGAAAAGCTCCTTTACAGGTTCTTTATGGGCGGAGTGAACAGAAGAACGGCACCCGCTCCCAGAAATCGGCCCCTGAGGGGGGTAACGCTGATGGCGGGTTTTTCCGGTGAAGGGCGGATTACCCGGGGGGCGTTTTCCTGAATGGCAAGGGCAATGGCCTGAATAATTTGGGGTGAAAGGAAGCGTTTTGCCTCTGCGCCGGGTGCAAACTCCGGTTCGTCGGAGAAAAAAGCCATGGCGTTTTCGTTGGCTACGGCAACGACTCCCTCACTGCTGATACCCAGGACAGGAAGAGGGAGGGCTTCCAGAACCGTTCGCGAGAGTTCGAGTGCGTGGTTTTGAAGTTTCAGTTCACGGGTCCGTTCCCTCACAGCCCTTTCCAGATTGGCGTTACTGTTTTTTAAAATTTGATTTTGTTCCAGAATGGTCTGTTGCAATTTGCGGTTGGTCCGAGTCAGAGCGTACTGATCCAGCGCCTGCCGGATTTCCAGACGCAGATTCTGGTCATTCCATGGCTTTAAAATAAATTTGTAGATATGGCCCTTATTGATGGCGTCGCTAATGGTATCCACATCGGCATACCCTGTGAGGATAATACGGATGATGTCCGGCCATTTTTTGAGAATTACGGAAAAAAGCTCCGTCCCTGTCATATCGGGCATCCGTTCATCGCTGATGATCACGTGAACGTGTTCGGATTCAAGAATGGTCAGTGCTTCCTGCCCGCTGGATGCGGTAAGAACCCGGTAGATTTCTTTGCGAAGCAGGCGCTTGAGGGAGTGAAGAATTCCGATTTCATCATCTACGCAAAGGATGCAGGCATCATGGCTCATGATTGTCTCCCAGAAAAAGCTTGCAGGCTTCCATACTCCTCTGATGGATCTCGGGAAACCATTGGTCCGGATCTTTCAGAATATGCCGGAATTTTGTAAGGGCTGCGGGGTGGAGGATGGCATCCGGAAACTCATTGCGCATGCGTTGGCTATGGGTATCCAGAGCATTGGCCGTGTGGACGATGATTGTCATGTCAGAGACTGGTTTTTCCGATGGGAAACGGTGATGATAGAAAATCGCTTCGGCGAGTGCGGGCGGCAGCTGCCATTTTCTGGCCATGGCAGCACCCAGGGAAGCATGGGAAAATCCCGGAATAACAGAAGACTCCATAATGTAAAACGGCTTGTCCAGATTCTTTGCTTCCCTTTCCAGCCGCAGGAAAAGACCGGGCATGCAGCGGGCCAGCACGATGAGACCCATGTCGTGCAGAAGTCCTGCCACAAAGGCATTGTCGCCGTTACAAATTTTTGTTTTGTTTGCAAGGTACTCGGAAAAAACGGCGGTGCGAATAGAGTGCTGCCAGAGCCATTCTCCCTGATTTTTGCGGGAAGGCTTCAGCATGTCAACGATGGAAAGGGCAAGGGTAATGCGGTGCAGGGTATCAAAGCCCAGCAGGGAAACGGCATCGGGGATACTGCCGACTCTGGAGCGGAGTCCGAAGAAGGCGGAATTGACCAGTTTCAGGATACGTGTGACCAGGGCGATATCTTTTGCAATCATACGACTGAGATCCTGGGTATGGGTGTCCGGATCCTGCAGCATGGAATTGACAGTCAGTACCACGCCGGGCAGTGAAGGCAGTTTTTCTGCTGCCTCCATCAGCTCTGTCAGGTAGCTATCGGGAGGGTTCATGGTGCCTCAGCGGTTGAGAATCTGTATGGGTTCCTGTATAGCCTCATTTCTGTGCACCTGTTTGAGGCGTTGAAGAATTTCCGCGCTGATGATGGTGTTATAGGGAAGCAGGAAACGACCGCGAACCGTATGGAGCGGCTTGGCCAGCTGCATGCCCGATTCCAGCTTTTCCAGTGTCAGAAGTTTTTCGCGCCTGGAAGAAATCCCCTGGCCCTTGAGAACGTCCAGAAGGGCTTTCACCACATCGGGATCATATCGGGAAAAGGCACCTTGTTTGACTTTGGCCGCGGCCGCCTGACGCTTGAGGGTTTCCCTGTTCATGTGGTCAAGAGTGGTGTCTTCCTGTCTGGCCAGCTGCCGTATTGCTTCCGCAGACAGCTCGGGAACATGGAGGTGGCGGTCATAGGAGTCTGCCACGGAGAGGATGCGTGCACCTATGGGGATTTCGTGCTCCGCAAGGCCATCGGGGAATCCCTGTCCATCGTATTCTTCATGATGACAGCGAATGAGAAGACCTGCGTGATCCAGCCTGGGAATGAGCTGCAGTAGGCTTTGCCCTTCTTCGGGATGCTTTCTGTAGCGTACAAAATCTTCCCGGGTCATGGCCTGGGTATTGCCTTTGAGTACGGAGGGTGTGGCGCCGATTTTTCCAATGTCGTGCAGAAGCCCTGCCACTTCAATATGAAGAATTTCTTCTGCTTCAAGCTCCATATTGCTTGCGATGGCGGCGGCCATTTCGCTGACCCTGCGGCCATGTCCGGCCAGATCCGGTGCACTCATGTCCACAAGGGAGGCCAGCAGGCGGACCGTGCTGAAAAAACTATCCTCCAGCATCTGGTTGGTGCGGGCAAGGTTCTGGTTCCGGGTTTCCACTTCCTGGGTTCTTTCTTTTATTTTTGCCTCAAGTTCCTGGTTCTGGCGGGAAAGAAGGACCTGAAGGCGCTTGTTTTCCAGAATAAGTTCATATTGCTGCAAGGTCTCCGTGAGGCAGAGAAGCAGTGTTTCGTCTTCCCAGGGTTTGGAGATGAAGCGGTGGATGCCCCCCAGATTAATGGCACGGGTAAGGGCCTCCATGTCGGAATATCCCGTAAGCAGAATGCGGGAGGCGTAGGGAAAAATCTGTCTGCTTTTTTCCAGAAAAGAAGCCCCGTCCATTCCAGGCATACGCTGGTCTGAAACAATGAGGGAAAAGGCATTTTTGCTTGTCCCGAGAACCTTGAGTCCTTCTTCTCCGCCCGTTGCCGTGTGCAGGGTGCAGGGGAGTTTGCGCAGGGTACGGCTCAGTGCCTTGAGAATGGAAGGCTCATCATCTACGAGAAGTATATGATGGGTATACCGTAATTTTTCATCTGAGGTCATGAGGGTTCCTGTGCGGATTGATTCAGGGTTCTGGATGGCCTCTGAATGTTGATCAATGTTCTTTCAGGGGCAGATGAATGGTGAAGGTGCTTCCCTTTCCGGATGCTGTGGCAACGCTGATGTGACCGCCATGGCTCTGCACAAGGGTATGGGCCACATGAAGACCGAGGCCGGTTCCCTGACCAACGGGTTTGGTTGTGAAAAAAGGGTCAAAAATTTTAGGAAGTATTTCCGGATCTATTCCCGTTCCCGTGTCTTGAAAACGGATCAGAATGTGGGAATCACTGGCCTCTGTCTGAATGAAAAGGGATCCCTGATAATCCATGGCCTGCACACCATTGAGCGCAATGTTTAAAAAGGCCTGTTGCAGCTGGTTGGAAAAACCGGAAAAGGGAGGCAGTTCTGCCAGGTTTTTTTCTACGGGAATGGAGGCTCCGGTTTTCTGGGCCAGCATGGACAGGCTGATGGTAATGCACTGATGGATATCCACGGGCTCAGGCTGCATACTGCCGGGATGGGTAAAAATACGCAAGTCTTCGATAATTTGGTGGATACGTTGAATACCTTCCCCGGATTCGGTAATCAAAGGTTCCATATCTTCTAGAATATAAGCGATATCATACTGTTTTTCCAGAGATTTAATTTTGTCTTTAAATTCGTTTTCCGCAGGAAGGGAGGGGGTCAGGCTCCTGTGGGACTGGAAAAAGCCGTAGATTTTCTGGCTGTATTGTTCCAGGGTTGTCAGGTTGCTTGCCAGAAAACTTAAGGGGTTGTTGATTTCGTGGGCCATGCCTGCGGCCAGTTGTCCCAGTGAGGCCATTTTTTCACTGCGCATGAGGCGGCGGAGAGTTTTTTCATGGCGGTCTTCCATGCTCAGGTGGCGGAGTCCAACCCGAATACGGGCCATCAGTTCATCGGGGTTGACCGGTTTGGCAATGTAGTCGTCAGCCCCGGCTTCAAATCCTGAAAGGATATCGGCTGTGCCATCCCTTGCGGTGAGAAGGACAAGGTATACATAGGATGATGATGGGGGGGTTTCCCTGATTCGGCGGCAGAGACTAAGGCCGTCCAGCCGTGGCATCATCCAGTCCGTGAGCATCATGCGGGCCTGATGCTTGCAAAGCATGTCCCATGCTGCCTCACCGTCTTCGGCGAGGTAGACATTGTGACCGGCCCGCAACAGAATTTTTTCAAGCAGCTTGGCGGAAACGGGATGGTCCTCGGCAACAATAATATCCATAGATGGTGTCCTTCCGGTAAAAAAGGGAGGTCATGGCTCGCGCAGGGGGATGTGGACACGGAAGGTGCTGCCTTCACCGGGCGTGGTGTCCACGTCGATATCCCCTCCCAGTTGCTGCATGATGTTGTAGGAGATGTTCAGGCCAAGGCCTGTTCCCTTACCCACAGGTTTGGTTGTGAAGAAAGGGTCAAAGATTTTGGGGAGAATGTGGTCGGGTATGCCGGATCCCGTATCCGTAATTGCCACGATGATGCTGTTTTCGAGAATGCGGGTCTGCAGGTGTATGGTCCCTTGTTTTTCTATGGACTGGGCAGCATTTACCAGAAGATTCATGAAAACCTGGGCCAGTTTCTGGGGTGAGGAAAGAACCCGGGGCAAGGGTTCAAAATCTCTGATGACTTCTGCCTTGTACTTGATTTCATTCCACACAATATGCAACGTGGATTCCAGGCATTCCTGTATGTCCGTAGATTCTGCATCCGGACTTTCCGTCCGGGAGAAATTTTTGAGATCGGCAACAATCCGGGCGACACGCTCCATGCCTTCGAGGGATTCGCTAATGACCGCGCGGTGGTCTTCCCGGATAAAATCGAGATCAATGCGGGTGCGTATACGGGTCAGGGTATCCATGGCCCGTTTTCTGGCGTCTTCGGAGGTGAGATTGTTTTCCAGAATTTCTGCGGCATCAATGACTTCAAAAAGATCTTCAAAATAATCCCGTATGGTGCCAAGGTTGCTTTTGACAAAACCCAGAGGATTATTGATTTCATGGGCAACACCCGCAGCCAGCTGGCCGAGGGAGGCCATTTTTTCTGATTGTATGAGCTGGGACTGGGTTTCCTTCAGGCTTTCCAGGGTGGTGGACAGTTTGCGGGTATGTTGTCTGACCATCCGTTCCAGGTTTTCGCTGTAGCCTTTGAGTTGACGTTCCGTATGCAGTTGTTCGCTGATGTCCCTGATATAGTACAGCAGCGGGGGCGGTGTTTCTATGGGAATGGTACAGGTTACCACATCCACCGGAATGTTTTTTCCGGATGGGGTTCGCAGTATCCTCTGCCCCGTATTATTCTGGCAGAGCAGGTCGTTCATCCTGTGGTTGGCCATCAGGTACTCGCCGCTGCTTTCGCAGAGTTTTTCCATGTGGGAGTTCAGGTATAGGATGCGACCTTTATCGCTGGGATCAGTCTGGGCAAGGAGAATGGCTATCCTGGCCTTGGAGGCCGCTTCCGCAAGGATGCGGGCCGTTCTGGACTGTAAAAAAGGAATGGGAATCATGGCAGCCATGGTCTGAATGGTCCCTGTTCTTTCGTATGGTTTGTGCACTCTGTTAGGATGACGGCCAAGGGTGGATGACGACCACTATCTGTGTAAGAATGTGCCCGAATTCGGTGAAAGCGGCATATTCTTTTTATTTTTTTGCTATGATCAGGGCAGCAGGAGTGAAAAACATTGTTTCTTGTATGATAGCGAAGCAGAAAGGCTTTGTCCATAAGGGTTTTGGGCTGGAACAGGGCTTGCCCCCGTCCTGTCATGAAAATTGTATGGATCAAGGCGAAAGGGAGCAGGCGGCAGAATGCAGGGCCTGAAAGATCTGATGTACAAACTTCAGGTGATTGTTCCGGTCTGGTTCAGTCTGATGAAAAGAAAGAGATCCTGCTTGTATCGGATTGTATGAAAAGGGAGAGATGATGGCAGCTATGGAAGAACAGATTCTGCGTACTACCAAGGAAGTGATGGTGAAGTTTATTGAGGTGGGAAGGGTTTCTCCAGGGAGCTTTGAAGATTTGTTCAAAAATGTATACAGAACCGTATCCGAGGCGGTGCGGGAAAATTCTTTCCCGGAAGCTCCTAAGAAATAAATGATAAGAAGCGATGACGATTCCCGGTGAAAGGGTAAGGTCCGGGATCTTTTCTTTGCGGATGAGTCTTTCCGTGGTGTGATGCTGGTTTGGATACCCGGTGACCTTTCCCTGCATGGGAGAGGACACCGGGTTGGAACAGGCTGGGCGCAAGGGAGCATCAGTGGGCTTCGGACCAGTTATCCCCTGAAGCCAGATTGACGAGAAGGGGCACCCTTAAGGGTACCACCGATTCCATAATTTGGCGGATCAGTGCGGCGGCCTCACTGGCTTCTTCTATCGGAGTCTCAAAAACCAGCTCATCATGCACGGTCAGAAGCATACGGGTGGCCATTTTTTTTCCCCGCAGTGCATGGTCCACCCGGACCATGGCCATTTTGAGAAGATCGGCAGCAGATCCCTGTATGGGGGTATTGACAGCAACCCGTTCGGCCATTTGTCTGAGGTTGTGGTTAGGGCTGCCGATGTCCGGCAGAGGGCGTATGCGGCCGAGCAGGGTGGTGGTGAAGCCCCTTTCCCGTGCCTCTTCCACTGTTTTTTCCATAAACTCCTTCACACCGGCATAGCGGGCAAAATAATGGCTGATATAGGTTTTGGCCATTTTCTGGCTGATACCGAGTTCTCCCGCCAGCCTGTAGGGGCCCATGCCATACATGATGCCGAAATTGATGGTTTTGGCCTGGCGGCGGAGCTCCTCTGTAATGAATGCAGGAAGGACCTGAAAAACTTCTGCAGCGGTTCTTGCGTGAATGTCTTCATTTTTTTCAAAGGATTCCCTAAGAATGGGGTCCTCCGAATAGTGGGCAAGGAGACGGAGTTCGATTTGGGAGTAGTCTGCGGCCATCATCCGCCATCCTTTTTCCGGAATAAAAACCTTACGGATTTCCCGGCCTTCGGCGGTACGGATGGGAATATTCTGCAGGTTGGGGCTGGAGCTGGAGAGTCGTCCTGTGGCTGTGACGCCCTGGTT
Organism: Desulfobotulus pelophilus; assembly: GCF_026155325.1. Taxonomy (NCBI): domain Bacteria; kingdom Pseudomonadati; phylum Thermodesulfobacteriota; class Desulfobacteria; order Desulfobacterales; family Desulfobacteraceae; genus Desulfobotulus; species Desulfobotulus pelophilus. Next base: position 176,860 of record NZ_JAPFPW010000003.1, read on the forward strand.
AAAGCTGGTATGGATGCGGCCTGTAACGGGAGAAACCAGTTGCTGAAGGGCATCGGCATAGGTGTTTTTGAGTTTGGCGAGGCTTCTGTGACGCAGAACCCTGGCAGGCAGGGGGTGCTGGGATGCCAGAGTCTCCAGCACGGATACGTCTGTAGAATATCCTGTTTTCTTTTTGGTTTTTTTCTGTACTGGGAGTTCGAGGACCTCAAAAAGAATCCGTCCCAGCTGTTGGGGTGAATGGATATTGAAGGACTCTCCTGCCAGAGAGTGAATTTCTTCCGTAAGGGTGTGGAGTTCTTTTTCCATGGCTATGGAAAGCTCTTTCAGCCGGTCTGTATCCACACGGATGCCTCTGTTCTCCATGTGCATGAGTACGGGGACAAGGGGCATCTCCAGAGTATCAAAAAGGGAGACCAGACTTTTTCCCATGAGCTCTGGCTCCAGTTTCCGCCAGAGGGCAAGGGTCATATCCGCGTCCTCACAGGCATAGGGAACGGCTTTTTCTGAAGATGCGTGTTCAAATCCCATTCCTTTTGCGGACACGACTTCTCCGTAGGGGGTATTTTTGTGTCCCAGAAGATCCAGAGTCAGCGAGTCAAGGCTGTGGCTGCTCCGTGTGGGGTCCAGAAGGTAGCTGGCCACAAGGGTGTCTTTAAGCGGGCCTTCCAGAGAAAAGCCGTGTTGGGAGAGGATGGTCCAGTCATATTTAAGATTCTGGGCAACTTTGATAATATTCGGATCGGAGAAGAGAGACTGCAGATCTTCCCGTATTTCTTCAAGGGAGAGCTGCTCCGGAAAACTGTCTTTCGCGTGCAGGAGAGGTATATAGGAAGCCCTGTCCTCCTGCCAGCTCAGGGCGATACCCACCATGTGAGCGGAAAGTGCATCCAGGCCTGTGGTTTCCGTATCAAAGGCCATGATTCCTGCGTCTCGGATGGCGGCCACCACCTCTTTCAGCTGGTGCACGGAGACAACGGCCCGGTAGTCTTTTTCTCTGGTTGCCGTCCGTGGTGGCGGCGGGGTCTCTTTGGCAAACTGTTCCTCCAGCTGGCGGAAGTCAAGTTCCCGGAAAAGGGAAGTCAGCTTTGGGGTATCGGCCGGTTTTTTCAGCCATTCTTCCGGCCTGAAGGTCACGGGGGCGTTGCGGTCGATGGCCGCCAGCCTGCGGCTCAGAAAGGCCTTGTCTCTGTTCTGGATGAGATTCTCCACCAGCTTTTTTTTGCCTATCTGTGGCAGGGCTTCATAGACTTTTTCAAGGCTGCCATATTGGGCAATGAGGCTTGTGGCTGTTTTAGGCCCGATACCTGGAACACCGGGGATGTTGTCTGAGCTGTCACCCATGAGGGCCATCATGTCCACAATACCCCGGGCATCAAATCCGAAACGCTCTTTGAGGGTGTTTTCATCGCTCCAGGAGTCCTTCATGGGATCGAAAATCCGGGTGCCTTCGTTCACCAGCTGGAGAAAATCCTTGTCTCCGGTTACAAGCACCACCTGAAAACCGGCCTCACCGGCCTGCAGGGCAAGGGTGCCAGCAAGATCGTCGGCCTCCCAGCCTTCCATGGAAAGAATGGGAAGGCCCAGCGCCTCGCTGACCGCATGGATGCGGGGTATCTGACAGGAGAGATCCTCGGGCATGGGCGGGCGGTTGGCTTTGTAGTCCGGATAAATTGTATGGCGGAAATTGGGACCTCTGGTATCAAAGAGAACGCCTGCATAAACGGGCTGGCAGGTTTCCATGAGTTTGATCAGGGTACGGGTGAAACCGAAAGTGGCATTGGTGGGTTCGCCTTTGCTGCTGGAAAGGTTGCGGATGGCGTGGTAGCTTCGGTAAATGTAGGCGGAACCGTCTATCAGATAAAGGGTGGGTGCAGTCATGGCCCTGTTTCCTTAAAAGAGTTTGGTGCTTGTTCCCTGTGGGGATACCCATGGAGACTGATCTGTACCATGGGGCATTGGAAAGGACAAGAAAGGAGAAAAACCATGCGTAAGGGACGTATTTTGGAACAGGATGCGGATATCCGCAAGGCTCTGCAGGAAACAAAGAGCATAGCCGTACTGGGTATGAGCCCCAGGGCGGAGAGGGATTCCAATAAAGTAGGGCGGTATCTTCTGGATGCGGGGTATGAAGTGATTCCCGTGAACCCGGCCGGGGGTGAAATACTGGGGTTGGCCGTTGAGGAAACAATCGAGGACCTTGTAAAGGGATCGGTGGATATCCTGGACATATTCCGGAAGTCAGAAGATGTGGCAGGGCATGTGGACGCGGCCATTGCCCTGCAGCCCAGAGTAGTCTGGATGCAGCTGGGGGTTGAGAACGGGGAGGCTGCGGCAAGGCTTACCGAGGCCGGTATGGATGTGATTATGGATAAATGTATTAAGGTGGAACATGCCAGACTCTGTAGATGAAAGAAAGCCGGGCCAGGGTACCGGATACCGGGAACGTCGTAAAAAGGCACGCATGGAACCCTGCCACTGGTGTCGTGCAACAGCTCCTTTCGTGTGGCATTGCCGCTGTGGCTTGCGGATCTGCCAGACCTGTATGGACGAGAATTTCTGGGGGCTTTCCTGTAACGGTATCACCTGGGTCTGCCCGGATTGCGGAGATCAGAATGGTTTCGGCAATCAGTAGGATGTCTCAGGGAGAAAGAAAATCATGCAGCCTGTCAAGGGTCTGAATGTGGAGTTCGGCTCCCAGATCTTCTGCACCATAGCCGATAAAATGGCAGCCTGCTTCCGAAGCGGCCCGGGCATCCAGAGGTGAGTCTCCGATGTAAAGAAGGTTCTCAGGAGAAAGGCCGAAGTGCTTTACAAGGGCGGTGAGCATGTCCGGATGGGGTTTGGGCCTGACCACATCCATGGATGTGATCAGTTTGTCAAAATACTTCGTAAGATCAAAATAATCGAGCAGAGGCCGTAGGGTGTTGGAGCGGTTGGTGGCCACGGCGGTTCTGTAGTGTGGCCGAAGGTTTTTCAGCAGTTTTCTCAGGTGGGGCTCCTCAATCATGAGGGGGAAGAGGTCCGGATAGTGAAAATGCTGCAGATTTTCTTTCACCTGATCCAGAGGAACCCGTCCCTCAAAAAGGTGCCGGATAGCTTCGGACGCGGTGTGCATGTGGACATGGTGAAAGTCCGCATCTGTCATGGGATCCAGGCCGAAGGCCTGAAGCTGGGTGTTATAATAGGTTCGGTTGGCTTCCGTGGAGTTGATCATCACTCCGTCACAGTCAAAGGCAACGGCCTGGATATTTCTGAACTGTATCATGGTTTTCCTGTCAGGGCTGTTTTTCGGATGCAGGGCGGATGTCTCCCAGTACCCGGATTCTGAGTTCTTCCCGTATGGGGCTGTCAATCGTAAGCACCAGGGTGTCGAAATACCTGCCCGCTTCTTTTCGGGTATTGTGCGTCTGAATGAGATAACCGGGACGGCCATCTTTCAAAGGTGTAATGGAGAATTGAAAATCCTCACCTCTGAGAGCACGGATACTCTTTACCGTAAAGGGGTATTCTGTAAAGGGTGTCAGTGTAAGGTCACGGGAGATGGTTGCGTCGGGGCTGCCCTGAAGTCGGATAAGGGGTGGTTCCATCTTTGCAAAAGACTGGATGAATCCTCGGATTTCAAGGCGAATTTCTTTTTGGCCCGGAACATTGGTCTGAACGGGTATGATCTGTACAAGGGTTCTGTCCGCATAGCCTAGCGTTTGTATACGGACATCAAGGTGTCCCTCTCCGCCGGGAGGGATGCGCCCCGTAAAAGAGGCAACGGAGCAGCCTCAGCCGGGGTCGACCCGAAGTATGCGCAGTTCACTGCTGCCGGTATTCTTCAGGAGGAATCTGTGCTGGATGGTGCTGCCCTCGGGAAGCGTTTCAAAGGTATGGCTTGCCTGAGGAACATAAAGCACGGGATTGGCATAAAGAAAGAGCGGGGCAAACAGCAGGAAGATGGCAAAGCCTGTTGTCCGAATCTGGAATCTGGTTATCAAGATGGATGCCTCCTCTTCCATGTGGGGTCTTTGCATAAAATCTGCGTATCTTAGTGAAGGGATGTCTGGAATGTCAAGAAAACGCAATGCATGGAGGGGGTATCACAGGATGGGAAGGGAGCTTTCCGTGCCCTTGTTCTGGTTTCTTATGGCTATACTGATTTTAATGCCCAGCCTTTCCTGTACGCAGCCATCGGAGGATTTCTGGATTTCCCAGCAATCCCTGCGAAATCTGATGGAAGCGGAGATGCCCGGGGTTCTGCTCATGGATGTGCGGGAGGTGGCGGAGTTCCGGCGGGCTCATATACCGGGTTCGGTGAACATTCCTTTGTCCTATCTTGAAACACATGCAGGCCATGTGGGAAAGTTGCTGAAAGCCCGCGAAGATATGGAGACCATGGTTCTCATATGCAATACCCACAACCGGAGCAGGCGGGCGAGGGAGATTTTGCAAAAAGAGGGAATCGGATGGAGAATATGGGTTCTTGAAATGGGGGTGACAGGCTATTTTACCGGGAAGAAGGCCTCTGCAGACCTGTTGTGAACCGGCATGATAGGCTGCATCAGTAGATTCATATCCTGTTGAATGCACGTAGAAGACAGAAGCGGCAGCAAGCAGGCCGATGATGCCTGTAATCTGGATTGAAAGACCAGGTTGCAGGCATTTTTATTGTTTTTTAATCCCGTTTTTTTCCTTTTATAGTAGGCGGTTGGGTCGGAGTCTTAAAATTTTTTAAATGTTAAACAAAAAATTGTTGACGCTGTTTTTCTGACCGGCTAGGTATTCAGTTACATCCATTCCACGATTCCCATCTCCAGTGTATGTGCGGAGGAGAGAGACTGTAATCGGCGGTTTCCAGGGATTCATGAAGAGATGAAGACTCATCTTTTCTCCAGATATTCCCGTGTTTTTCCTTAACCAGAGGAGGCAGAAAATGGCTGATATAAAGGAAATGACAGAAGCGCGTCTTGAGATGAGGGGAGGGATAGCCGGAGGGATGATTCCCCTGTTTATCCTCATGGTTGGTCTTGTGTGGCTTTCCGTGGCAGAGAGGGGAGGAACGAAACCTTTCTGGGCTTGTGCCTGGCTGGCCCTTGCCATAGGGCTGTTTTTTGCCAGAGACAAGGGAGAGTACTGCCGTGCAGCCATGCGTGGTATCGGTAATGATACGGGCATTGTTATTGTTACAGCCTGGCTTTTTGCCGGTGTTTTTGGAAAGCTGATGGTGGCCGGTGGGCTGGTTAAGGGGCTGTTGTGGCTGGGCATGACAACGGGTGCTCAGGAGTCAGTCTTTACGCTGATGGTGTTTCTTTCCGCCATGCTGTTTGCTCTGGGTACGGGAACCAGTACGGGAACCTGTATAGCTCTGACCCCTGTTTTATATCCAGCTGGTTATTTTCTGGGTGCGGATCCTGTCATGCTGGGGCTGGCCATATTGTCGGGTGCTGCCTTCGGGGATAATCTTGCGCCGGTATCCGATACGACCATCGTCTCAGCCTATACACAGGGTGCGACTATGCGCAATGTTGTCAGAAGCCGTTTTCCTCTGGCCATGGCAGCCGCATCCATTGCCGGGGTAATTTTTCTTGTTTTTGGAGGAGGGGGCCATATTCATCCCCTGCCGGAAATAGAGGCGCAGATGGATCCTTTTGGAGCTCTGATGCTGATGGCTCTGGTTGTTGTGGTGGTGTCGGCCCTTATGAAGCGTCATATTGTGGAGTCTTTAATTTATGGCAATCTGGCGGCTGCGGTAATCGGAATGATGACAGGCAGTACAACCCTCTCTGCCATTTTCAGCATACCATCGAAACGGGGTGTTTCAACGGGCCTGATAGAGGATGGCATCAATGGCGTGGTGGGGGCGATTATTTTTGCCATTCTGATTCTTGCCGTTACACAGATTTTGATAGAGAGCGGTATCATGAAGCGTATCCTGCGCTTTGCGGAGCAGGCGGTGGTAAGTTCGGTACGGCAGGCGGAGCTTTTTATTGTTGGCGTTACCATTCTCGCATCCATACCCATTTCGGCCAATGCGCCCGCTGAGCTCCTTGTGGGGCCATCCCTTGTGCGGCCCATGGGGGAAAAGTTTGAGCTGGCCGCTGCGCGGCGTGCCAATCTCATGGACTGTGCCGTATGCACGGTTTTTTTCACCCTGCCATGGCATATCGTTGTGGCTGCCTGGTATGCTGCCATAATAAGCTCCTCTGAGGCTTATGGCATTGCAGCTCCTCCCATCAGCTCTGCCCTTTATAATCCCTACTCATGGGCTTTGCTGGCCGTGTTGCTTTTTTCCGTTTTTACGGGTTGGAATCGAAAATATCGAAGTGACGAATCAGAAGAGGACCTCATCTGATTGGTTGGTACAGGTAGTGGGTGGGTTGTTTGGGGGTGGTCACCGGAAGGCGATCACCCTTTCTGTTGTGTAAAAGAGGAAGGCCCTTTATTCTGAGCGGGATGGATAAGGGTTGCTTTAAATTTTTTGTAATACTTCAACAAAAATTTGTTGACTTTGTCCCCGGAAAAGTAAATATTTTGTACGGAAACAGTGTGGAAAGGAAATGAAAAAAATGGATGAGAAAGAATACCTCTTTAAAATGCTCATACAGATTGCAGAGGCTTTTACGGCTATGTTTCCAAAAAATTTTGAAGTGGTGTTGCATGATCTGTCCGAGCCCCGTCAGTCCATTCGCCATATCAGTGGCAGTGTTACGGGACGCAAAGTGGGAGGTCCGGTAACGGATCTGGTCTTGAAAGCACTGTACAGGGAAGGATCGGAGGCAAAAGACCGGCACAACTATAAAACTACCAGCCGTGATGGCCGGACGCTGAAGTCCAGTACGGTTTTTATCCGGGACAGCCGTAACGAGGTGATTGGGGCCTTTTGTATCAATTTTGACACAACGGATTACAGCAATGCCGTTCATGCCCTTGAAATGTTTACCGGGCTTTTTCCGGGCATAGGCGGGCAGGAGAAGATGGAAACCTTTTCCGGTTCCATTGTGGAAACCATAGAGACCCTTTTTGAGCAGGCAGAAGCTAAAATTGGCAAACAGTCGGCCACCATGACCATGGAAGAGCGGATTGAAACCGTAAAGGAGCTGGATGCCAGCGGTGTATTCAAAATCAAGGGGGGCATTGATCAGGTGGCTCTGCTCATGGGTGTTTCAAAATATACGGTATACAATTATTTGAAAAGAATGCAGGCGGAAAAGGATATGCAGCGTATTTGATCGGCAGGCAATGATCCGAAAGGGAAATCATGAAAGATCAATTTGTACCGGAGTCTGTTTGTTCCGAGGAAGCTCCTGCGGCCATCGGTCCCTATTCTCAGGCCGTAACAGCCGGAGGCCTGGTTTTTATCTCCGGCCAGTTGCCCCTGGACCCTGCAACGGGTGATTTTGTTGAAGGCGATGTGGCCGCCCATACCCATCAGTGCCTGAAAAACCTTTCGGCCATAGCCAGGGCTGCAGGAACGGAATTGAACCGGGCTGTTAAGGTGACAGTTTTTTTAACGGATATGAATGATTTTGCGGCAGTGAATGAAGTCTATACACGGCATTTTGATAAGATTCTACCTGCACGATCCGCTGTTCAGGTGGCAGCCCTGCCCAAAAATGCCCGTATCGAAATAGAAGCGATTCTTGCCCGTTAACGTAAAAGAAGGAGAACTGTTGATGAATCTATCCCGATTTCCCCGCCGTCGTTACACCGAAGGTCATACTCCTCTGGAATTTCTGCCCCGTTTTACGGAAGCAGTGGGTGGTCCCAACATTTATATTAAGAGAGATGATCTTCTTGGCTTGACATCCGGGGGCAACAAGACCCGAAAGCTGGAGTTTCTTGTGGCCGATGCCATGGCCCAGGGAGCCGATACTCTTATTACCTGTGGAGCTGTTCAGTCCAACCACTGCCGCCTTACCCTGGCTGCGGCCGTGAAAGAGGGGCTGAAGTGCCGCCTGGTTCTGGAGGAAAGGGTGCCCGGATCTTACAATCCTGAAGCTTCCGGCAATAACTTTCTGTTTAACCTTCTGGGCGTTGAAAAAATTACGGTTGTGCCGGCGGGAACCAACATGGCGGAAGCCATGGGTAAGGTGGCGGAAGAGCTGGCAGCGGATGGCCGCAGGGGCTATGTGATTCCCGGTGGCGGTTCCAATGCCATTGGTGCCACGGGTTACGTGGCCTGTGCACAGGAGATTCAGCAGCAGTTGTTTGAAAAGGGACTTGACATCCATCAGCTTTGCGTGGCTTCGGGTTCTTCTGGAACTCACGCGGGCCTGCTGACGGGTTTTATTGGCTGCAACCTGAATATTCCTGTTGTGGGTGTTGGGGTGAGCCGTGATCCCGAAGATCAGGATCCCATTGTGCACCAGGTCGCTCTGGAAACGGCCGAGAGACTGGGAATGAAGCAGGATATTTCCAGGGAGTCCGTTGTCACCTTCGGCGATTACTGGAGGCCAAAGTATTCCGTGCCCAATGCGAAGATGGTGGAGGCGGTAACCATGATGGCCAGAACTGAAGGCATACTGCTTGACCCCGTCTACACGGGCAAGGCCGTTGCCGGTCTCATCGGTCTCTGCCGTAAAGGTTACTTTAAAAAAGGTGAAAATGTTTTGTATGTGCATACGGGAGGCTCGCCGGCATTGTATGCTTACACAAGACCCATCCTTGGGCTGGAAGAAGTGGCAGAGTGAAAAAGAGGATCCCGGAAAGCTTCGCATTAAACAGCAAGTTTTCCGGGATTTTTTTTAAGGGACAGAAAAGAGGTGGCCATGGGAGAAAAAGTGGTGGGTATTATTGGCGGTATGGGGCCGGAGGCCACGGTGGATCTGATGGCAAGGGTCATACGGGCTACTTCTGCTGCAGATGACAGGGATCATATTCGGATGCTTGTGGACAACAACCCCAAAGTGCCTTCGCGAATCCGTGCCCTGATCGAAGGCGGGGGAGAAAGTCCTGCCCCCTGTCTGCGGGAAATGGCGCAGAAGCTGGCGGCATGGGGGGTGGATTTTCTCGCCATGCCCTGCAACACGGCACATCACTATTATAGCGATATACGGGAGGCCGTATCCATACCTGTTCTGAATATGGTGGATATGGCGGTGGAGGCCTGCCTCATCCGGAATAAAAATTTGAAAAAAGTGGGCCTGATGGCGTCCACGGCAGTTTTGAATCTGGAGCTTTATGAGCAGAGCTTTGCCGCAGAAGGGGTAGAGATGCTGGCTCCTCCTCCGGCGGTCCAGAAAGGGCTCATGGGAGCCATCCGGAGAATCAAAACCAGTGTATACGGAGAGGAGGTCCGTCTGATTTTGCAGGAAACAGCCGACAGCCTTGTGGGAGAGGGGGCAGAACTGCTGCTGGTGGCCTGCACGGAGCTTTCTGTTATTTCAGAAAGTCTGGCAGTGAAAGTGCCTTTGCTGGATGCATCGCAGATACTGGCTGAAGCCATCGTGAAAAAGGTGAAAACGGATTGCACCTGATTGAATAGGTCTGCAGACCGATTAACGAACGGACAGGAGGTTAGGGATGGCAGAAGAAAAGAAAAAAATGAGCCTGCCGGCAAAAATGGGTATTGGTTTTGCCGCAGGTATTCTGCTGGGTTTCATTTTTCAGATGGGCGGTTGGGATATCGCATGGGTAAAACCCTTTGGTGATATTTTTATTCGTCTGATTCGTATGATTGTTGTGCCCCTTGTGTTCATTTCACTGGTGGCGGGTGCCGCCAGCATGGGGGATCTGAGTAAGCTTGGCCGGGTTTCCGTAAAAACCATTATTTATTATGTAGGAACCACAGCCATTGCTGTTTTCATTGGCCTCATTATTGCCAATGTATTCCAGCCCGGAGCAGGCCTCACCCTTTCCCTGGAAGGGTTGAAGGCAAGGGAGGTGACACCGCCTGGAACGCTGGAGACTTTTCTGAATATTGTTCCTCTCAACCCTGTTCAGGCACTGGCAGAGGGGAAGCTGCTGCAGATTATTTTCTTTGCTATTTTTTTTGGTTTTGCCCTGTCCAGCCTGGGCGAAACGGGAAAGCCCCTTTTGAAAATATTTGAAGTGGGCAATGAGGTGATGATTCGCATTACGGCAGCTGTCATGCACTATGCTCCCTATGGGGTCTGTGCCCTGATAGCCTATACGGTTGGTAACAGCGGTATAGAAGTTTTGCTGCCGCTCATGAAACTCATCGTTCTCATGTATGTTGCCGCGCTGATTCATGTGTGTGTGGTCTACCTGCCTCTTCTGAAAGGTGCGGGCAAGTTTCCCCTTGTAACGTTCTTTAAAGTGATGAGCCAGCCTCTGTTGATAGCCTTTTCCACCTGTTCCAGTGCGGCCGCTTTGCCTGCCAACATGGCTGCTACGGAAAAACTCGGTGTTCCCAGGCAGATTTCAAGCTTTACCATACCGCTGGGTACCACCATCAATATGGATGGTGCGGCTATCTATCTGGGGCTGGCAGCGGTATTTGTGGCACAGATTTACGGGATTGAACTGAGCTTTGCTTCTCAGCTCAGCATTCTTCTGATAGCCATTCTGGCTTCCATCGGCTCCGTGGGCGTTCCTTCGGCGGCTCTGGTGGTGATGACCATGGTGTTTACGCAGGTTCAGTTGCCCATGGAAGGTATCGCTCTTGTGGCCGGGGTGGACAGAATTCTGGACATGGCCCGGACAACGCTGAATGTGATGGGTGATGCCACCGGCGCTGTGGTTGTTTCCCGTCTTGAAGGGGATCTGGACCTGGAGCCCGTTGGAGACGGCAGTATCGGTTGAAATGCCCTTTCGGTATGTCCCATCCATAGAATAGAAAAGATCCGGGAAAACAGTGGTTTCCCCGGATCTTTTTTTTATGGTGATGTGGAGCGGTTATTTCCAGGTGATGGCGGCTGCCTGTCTGGGAGGAATGCGGTGGTAGCGGAAACGGGGTACTCCCACAAGTACGGCACCATGGTTGCTGACGCCCTTGGGCAGATTCAGCGCCTCTTTCAGTGGGGGCCAGAAGGTGGCCGCTATGTTGAAAAAGCCGGCCCAGCAGGTACCCAGACCCATGGAAGGAGCGGCTACTTCCAGGTACGCCAGGGCCGTTGCGCAGTCAATGGCTGCTGTTGGAGCCGCCTTGTGGGCACAGGCCACCACAATGTGCGGAGCATCTCTGCAGATCACATCCAGACCGAGATCAAAGCCTGCCACCGTTTCTTCCAGATGAAATGCCCTGGCCATGGCAGGTTGCTCTTTGATCATGTAGCGCATCCAGTCTGCCACCATGGCAGTAAGGCGACGTACCTCATCCGTGTCGTGAATGATGAGCCATTGAACAGAGCGGCTGTTATGGCCCGTTGGCGCACAGCTTGCCGTCTGAACCAGCTCTTCAAGGCGGCTTTTGTCCACAGGCTCTTTTTTGTAATTGCGGATGGACCGGCGGGTGGCAAGCAGATGCCTTGTGGCCTTTTCATCGGGCAGCAGATGGGTATCCACGGGGGTACAGTCTTTCGGAGTCAGAAATTCAAGACGGATGGCTGCCGTGGGGCAGACAGAAACGCAGTGTCCGCAGCGAATACAGAGGACTTCTCCTCCTTTCACAAGGGCGGGCATTTCTCCTTTGCCAGGGAAACCTAAAATCTTTACGGGACATTCTGCTGCACAAATGCCGTCCTTGTTGCATCGGTCCGGGTCAATGGTAACGAATGCTGCTGTCATGGGGCTCCTTCCTGCCGGGAGGCGGGGATGTAAAGGATTGAATGGAATGTTTGTATAATGGTTTTGACCTGCAAGAATCTCTGCTGCCGTTTGAGGTGGAAAGGGGCACAGTTGCGGGTTCGTCCACGTATCTCTGGAAAATGACACAGGGATACGGCAGGAGTCAAGGCTTCAGCATGGCAGAGGGGGCGGCAGCACAGCCTCCCCGGAAGGACCTATTCCTGCCGGTGTTTCATTTTGCGGGCCATGTCATGGAAAATATAGGCCATCATACCGAGAATGAAGGTGCTTCCCGGTGTGAAGGAGCAATAGGCCTTGTAGCCGAAAAGACATTCTTTGGAAGCGGAAGCCCAGGGAGTCAGTGTGAGCAGGGCAAGGATAAGGCATACAAGGGCAGCAAGCATGAAAAGGCGGGGGATCATGGAGTCATCCTTTCATTCTCTCAGGGTTGCCGTCAGGCCCAGAGGGTTCAGCAGAAGGTCCAGGGCATCACATATATGAAGGCTGATAAGATCAGCATTCATCAGAGCCTGACTGCATGCACCTTCTTTCATGAGAATGGCGACGCCGATGCGGGCTTTTTCCAGCATCAGAGCATCATTACGGCCGTTGCCCATGGCAACGACCTGGGCTTGTCCAAGGCTTTCCACATAGTTTTTTTTGGCCACCCCCTGATTCCCGGGCGGGATGGTAACGATGTGGAGGGGAAGTCCTGTAAGGGCCTTTGCCACAGAGCCGAAGGTATCGGCAGTAATGACATGAATGCTGAGCCGTTTTGCCAGCTGATCCAGGCGACTGGTAACTCCATCAAGGAGTTGTCCGTTTTCGGCCAGGGTTCCGTTGTAATCAAGAACAAGGTGCTGTGCTTCCACTTTTCCGAATCCGGGAATATCAAAGACAAGCATAGGGTTTCCTTGGATATGACCGGTTTCACGTAAAGAAGCCGGGGTAAGGGTATCCGTTTGGTTAAAGCCGATTGTATCTGTGCACGGCTCTGCGGAACGGTTTTTTCCTTCTTACGGTCCGATCACCAGTGCTGCTGCGTAAAGCAGGCAGAAGAAAAAGGATAGCCTGGCCGTATGGGCGAGAACTTCATTTAAAAGACGTCCATCCATATGCCACAGGGACTGGATGACTACAATGGCCTTGGGAAAAGAGATCATTGCCAGAAGCATCCAGATATTGCTTCTGATGGCTATGATGAGGGGGAAGAGATAGGCGCCTGCCACAAGGCCTGTAAAACAATAGCGGCTGGCCATGGGGCCTATACGTACGGCAAGGGTTCTTTTGCCGGAAGCGGCATCGCCTTCAATGTCCCGTATGTTGTTTACGGATAAAATGGCGGCAATGAGCATGCCCGCGGGCAGGGAGGCCAGAAGGGCTGTGGGGGAAAAGGTCAGTGCCATGACCCATGTGGTACCGCAGACCGCAACGGGTCCGAAAAAGAGAAAAGCGGCGGCTTCACCCAGTCCTTTTTCAGTCATGGGAAAGGGGCCTGCGGAGTAGGTCAGAACGCCCATAAGGGAAAAAAAAGCTATGAAAAGAGCGGGAATGCCTCCGCGGTAAATGAGGTATGATCCGGAAAAAGAGGCCAGTATCATGCAAAGAGCCATGGCCAGCAGTACTTTTTTCCCCTCAATGAGACCACTCTGGGTAACCCGCAGGGGGCCGATACGCCTGTCATTATCATGGCCTGCCTTTGCATCGAAATAATCATTGGCAAGGTTCACGGCAATCTGTAGCAGAAGGGCTGTGACCAGAGCAAGAAGACCCGAAAGAAGATGGAATTTTCCCATGCTGGCGGCCGCTGCCATGCCCAGAATGACAGGCCCCAGGGCTGCGGGCAGGGTTTGGGGCCGGGTGGCCAGTATCCAGGCTTCTTTTTGTGAAAGGGTGTTCATTCCATGTCCTTGATGAAAAGATGGGGAGCCAGTTTTCTTTCAATGATACGGATCAGGCCGTACAGCAGACTTCCCATCAGTCCCATGGCCAGAATACCTGTGTACATTTCCGGGTAGAGAAGAATCTGGTAGGTTTCCACAACAATGTAATAGCCCAGTCCCCACTGGGTAAGGGCCTGTTCCGCAATGAAAAGGACGGCAACGGCTGTTCCCACGGAAACCCTCAGTGCCGTGAGAATGGCGGGCAGGGTAGCGGGCAGATAGACAAAACGGAAAAGGGCTCTTCTCCCGGCGCCGAGGGACCGGACGGAAGCAATGAGCTCCGGGGTCAGGCTGGCTGCCTCATCTCTCACCACCACCAGAATCTGAAAAAAAAGAATGAGGGAAATGAGAAATATTTTGGAAATATCACTGATACCCATGAGCACATAGATGACAGGGAGAAAAACGATTTTGGGTACGGGGTATAAAATGGTGATCACCGGTGAAAAAAGTGCATTGATTCTCGGGGCCTGGCCGAGGATGAGTCCCAGAGGAGCCGCCGTGCATACGGCCATGACAATGGCCAGTATCACCCTTGCCGCACTGGCCAGAAAATGAAGGCCCAGATCACCGAAAAGGTTTTGAAAAAACAGCGGAAGCACGGTGGCAGGACCGGGAAGGATGGGTTTTCCCATGGCCAGGGCTGCCAGCTGCCAGAACAGCAGAAGGGTGATCAGCCCCAGCAGTGGGTCCAGAATACCAGACCGTGACGCTTTCATGTACTTTCCCCCATGGCTTGTCGTACTCTCTGGCACATTTTGTTGAAACCATAATGATTTCTGGGTTTTTCATCTTTGGCAAGGGGGTTTGCCAGAATGGTGGGAGCTCTGTTTACCTTCAGTGTGGTCACAAGAATTTTTTCTCCCAGAATGACGGCTTCAGGGATGTCATGGGTTACGGTTATGCGGGTTATGGCCTGAGTCCGGCCGAGGCCTGCCATGAGCTCCTGCAGCTCTTCCCGAATGGGAGGATCCAGAGCGGAAAAAGGTTCATCCATCAGAAGAAGATCCGGTTCCATGAGCAGTGTGCGGGCAATGGCGGCTCTCTGGCGCTGGCCCCTTGAGAGTTGGGCCGGATAACAATGTTCCTTGCCCGCAAGTCCCAGGCGCTGTAACCAAAGATCCATGGTTTCTGCCTGGGGTTTTTCATTGCCATTTTGCCATTTTGCAGGTGTGTGGCGACCGTCTGAGCCGTAAAAACGCCGGATTCGGAGGCCCAGAGAAACATTGGCCCGTATGGTGGCCCATGGCAGCAGCCCATGGTCCTGAAAAACAAGTCCACTTTCGGGACGGGGGCGCTGCAGCTGTTTCCCTTCCACTTCAATGCTTCCCTGCCGGGGTCTTTTCAGGCCAGCCATAAGGGAGAGAAGGGTGGATTTCCCGCAGCCGGAGGGGCCGATGATAACCCAGGATTCTCCCTTCTCGATTTCGAGGGAGAAGTTGTCAAATAAAAGTGGCTTTCCCGGATACCCGAAGGAGAGATGACGGATATGAACCATGCTCATGGCAGGGGCTCTTCCTGCTGGAGGTCAGAAACATTGTCGTGATAGCGGAGGGGAGTGAGAAGGAGACTCCGGCTCACCATCCAGTTCATCATATCATCCCACTGCTCTTGAGAAGGGATTTCGGCAACGGGGAAAGGGGGGATGGGAAAGGTCTGGCGTATGTCCGCAGGGGTACGCACGCTGATCAGAAAGATGTCCCGGAAGGCTTCGGGATTCTCATTGATATCCATGGCAGCCCGGTTCCATGCATTCAGAAAGGTCCGGACTTTCTCCCTTTCCTCGCGGACAGTCCGGCTGTCGAAACTGATGACGCTGGCACTGGCGAAGGTGCTGGTCAGGTCATTGGCCAGCTCTCTGGCACCTTGCTGCATGGCACTGAAAGCCAGAGGATCAGGCATAACAGCGGCTTCAAGACGGCCCTGCATCAGGAGTTGAAACCGTTCGGGGATGGATGGCACAGAGCGTTTACGGATTTCTTCCGGCTGAAGACCTGCATGGCTGAGCATGCGATCTGTCAGGTATTCAATAATGGTATGGCGGCTGATGCCGATGGGAACATCTTTGAGTTCCCTAAGGTTGCTGTGCTGGCTTCCCGGGCTGGCAAGAATACGGAAAAGAGGGGAGTTTCCCATGGGACGCCTTGCAATCTGAAGCACCTGCATACGGGTTTGATCCCGGTTGAAAAGGGCTGTTCCTGCCATTTCATTGATCATGCCGTGAATTCTGCCCGCCTGCATGAGCTGATCCCTTTCCAGGGCGCTGGCAACGGAAATGGCTTCTACCTCCACGCCTGTTTCCCTGAAGTAGCCTCTGGCTTCCGCCACATGAAAGGGAAGGGCATCGGGAATGGGCAGCAGGGCAACCCGTAAAGGGGTGGTATGGGCGGTGGTACAGAATATAAAAATGAAAAATATGGAAAAAAAGCGCATGAAGTCAAGACTCCGGGTGTGTGAAGCAGCGGATAATCTGCCCGATCAGGCCATACATAGGCAAAAGCTCCTTTGCTGTCAACAAGCCCGCCAAAAAGGGAAACACCCTATTCTTTTATCTGCAGAGACTGCACCTGACTTTCCAGCTGATCCGCAATACGGTTAAGGGACTGGGAGGCAAGGGCCATCTGTTCGGCAGATTTGGCATTTTCCTGCACCACCGTTTCCAGTCCACCCAGAAATTTTGTGGCCTGCCCAATGGCATCGGCCTGTTCATCGCTGGCTGCACGGATTTCTTTGACCCTGTCCGCATTGCTTCTGATTTCGGGAATCAGTGCCTGAAGGTGCTCTCTGGCATCCCGTGCAACGGTGCTGCCATCCCTTGCCACCTTCCCGATGGCAAGGGTGGACTCCCGGCTTTTTTCTGCCAGTTTCCGGATTTCATCGGCAACCACGGCAAAGCCACGGCCATGGTCTCCTGCGCGGGCCGCTTCAATGGCAGCATTCAGGGCAAGGAGATGGGTCTGGCGGGCAATTTCTTCCACAATACCGATGCGCTGAATGATGTCGTTCATGGCACGGGAGGCGTCTTCCACTGCTTTTCCGCTGGCATCGGCCTTGGTTGCGGCCTTAAAGGCCGCGTCCTCCGTGTTTCTGGCCGTAGCCAGGTTGCGGGAAACGGCGAGGCTGATTTCTCGCATACGGGTGGCCAGATGTTCCGCTGCTCTGGCCTGTTTCAGGGTTCCCTCATTGAGGCGGGCAGATATGGTGAAAACATCCCGGCTTGCCTCCACACTGTGGCGGGCGGCAAAGCGAACTTCCGAAGCTGCCCTGGCAAGCCTGCGGACCATGGTGGACAGGGCCTGACCCAGAGTATCCTGATCCGATAAAATGGGTACGCTTATGGTGAGATCCCCGTCAGCTACTTTACGGGCCAGCTTGGCCTTGATCTCGAGGGAGTCCACAAAGGTATTCATCCATCGGGACAGAATGCCCATTTCGTCCTTTGCCTCCACAGGAATACGACGGGTGAGGTCTCCTTCTCCCTGGGCCACATCCTGCACCGCCGCAATGAGCTTATGCAAGGGAAGTACTACTATTTTTCGCAAAGTGAAAACAAGGGTGATGAAAAGGAGCAGGTCGAGAATCAGTACAATCAGCACAAGGTCCTGGATGATCTGTCTGAGACCATCCTGAAAAAAGGCGGGGTCCAGCAGCAGGGTGACTTCACCCATGAGCTCGCCATTATGGATAACGCCCCGTTCCCGCATGAAATTCTTTGATTCAGGAAGGCGGTCCACAGGGATGGATGCTCCCTTGGGGTTTCGGCCGATACAGACAAGATAGCCTTCTTTGAGCTCCGGTTCTTTCAGGCCGATGGCAAGAATCCGGGTGTCTTTCATTTCAGAGTGCAGGGTGGCATTCACCTGGATCATATCAATATTATATAAAGGGTCCCGCAGGGTTTGCACCAGCCTGTCGATGATGAGATCCGCATCCTTTTCAAGACTCTGCTCAAATCGTTTTTTGGCGGCAGCATACTGCCAGCTTCCCAGAAGAGCCAGAAGTACGGTGGAAAGAATCAGCACAAAGGCACTGATGCGGAACAGCATGGAATGAAAAGGGGCCGGACGGGAAGGAATGGTATCCATGGGCGGGCTCCTTACAGAGAATGAAAGTGTTGGCAATATGTGGGTAAGAATCCGTTACTGGCCCAGGGCCGTCCGGATTTTTTCTGCCAGTTGTTTGATGGAAAAAGGCTTCTGTATGAACTGGACATCGGGCTTCAATACACCATGGTGGGCAATGACATTGGCCGTATACCCTGACATGAAGAGACAGTTCATCTGGGGATAATGCTGGGTCAGTTTTTCTGCGAGATCCCTGCCGTTCATTTCCGGCATAACGACATCCGTAAGCAGTAGATGAATCTGACCTGTATGATCCCGGCTCAGCATAAGGGCTTCCGCGGGACCGGCCGCTGAAAGAGTTGTATAGCCAAGCTGTTGCAGCATCCGTGAGGTCAGTCGCAGAAGGGCGGGTTCATCTTCCACCACAAGAATGCACTCCTCTCCTCCGGGGGCTGGTTTTTCCCGGACCATGGTTTTGGGCAACATGGCATCCTTTTCTCCGGGGATGTAGATGCGGAAGGTGCTCCCCTGACCCGGTTCGCTGTACACATTGATAAATCCCTGATTCTGACGGATGATGCCATAGACCATGGCAAGGCCGAGGCCCGTTCCCTCATTTTGGGGCTTGGTGGTAAAAAAGGGTTCAAAGAGATGGGGAATGATCTCCTTTTCGATGCCGCAGCCATCATCGCTCACCGCCAGCATGACATAGTCTCCGGGCAGAAAATCAGCATGGGTTTGGCAATAGCTTTCATCAAAGCGGACGTTGGTTGTTTCAATGGTTATCAGCCCGATATCGGATATGGCGTCTTTGGCATTGATGGTAAGATTGGCAAGAATCTGATCCACCTGGCTGGGGTCCATTTTGACGGCCCGTAGATTGTCACCGGGGTGCCAGCGAAGATCAATACCTTCTCCGATAAGGCGGCGCAGCATCCTGAGCATCCCCTCAATTACCTGATTGAGGTTGAGAATCTGCGGATTGATGGTCTGCTGTCGGGCAAAGGCCAGAAGCTGTCGGGTCAAATTCGCGGAGCGGTTGGCTGCTGCCTTGATTTCCTTAAGATCCTG
Organism: Desulfobotulus pelophilus; assembly: GCF_026155325.1. Lineage (NCBI taxonomy): Bacteria > Pseudomonadati > Thermodesulfobacteriota > Desulfobacteria > Desulfobacterales > Desulfobacteraceae > Desulfobotulus > Desulfobotulus pelophilus. The sequence continues at coordinate 195,611 of NZ_JAPFPW010000003.1, forward strand.
CGCCTCGTTGCTGGAAGGATCCAGCTTTTTTTCCAAGAGTTCGCTGTGTCCGATGATGATTCCAAGCATGTTGTTGAAATCATGGGCAATACCGCCTGCAAGCCTGCCAATGGATTCCAGTTTTTGGGATTGCAGTAACTGATGTTCAAGGCGTTTTCTCTCGCTGATGTCTTGTATGATAGAGTGAATATAGTCTTTGTTTTTGATGCGTATACGGCTTGCGAATACGGTTACATCCCGGATGCTGCCGTCAGACCGCCGGTGCTGGAATTCAAAATGAGTCCGGTTCTGGCGCTGCGCGGATTCCATATCTTCCCGCATTTTTTCAGCAGGAAGAATATGGATCTGGTGCATGTGCATGGCTTTCAGTTCATCTCTGGACCATCCGTAATAATTGGCTGCGGCATGGTTGGCATCGGCTATGGCCCCCGTATCCGGGTCAAGGATGAGTTTGACTGCTGAGTGGTCTTCAAAAAGCCTGCGATAATCTTCTTCACTGGCCAGAAGGGCGTCCTCGGATTCTTTTTGAAGGGTGATGTCCTGGAAGGTTCCCCTCAGCTGAACCACCCGGCCGTCCTGTACAACGGGCTGACCAATGGTGCGGACCCATTTCCGGGCTCCCTTTGCGGAGATCATTTCCAGGGTGAGGTCGTAGGGCTGCTGACGGGAAAGGGCTTTCCGGATGGCCTTTTCTATTCGTTGGCGGGATTGTTCCGTATAAAAAGACAGGCCTTTTTCAAGAAATGTGGTTTCTTCCGGATCCAGATCGTGAATGCGCGCCACTTCATGGGTCCAGCTTCCTTTTCCCGTATCCGGGTCGAACTCCCAGCCACCGATCCGGGCAATACTGCCCATCTCGCGGAGAAGAAGAGCCTGGGAGCTGAGCTCGTTTTCTGTTTTCTTGTGCTCACTGATATCCTGAAAAGCTCCCTGAACGCGTATAATTTTACCGTGGGTGTCCCGGATGGCTTCTCCTGTGGTGCGCACCCAGACCCGCTCTCCCCGGGCATTGATGATTTCCATTTCTTCATCATAGGGCAGGCCATGGGTCTGGCAGGCCATGAAGACAGCCTTGATTTTTTCCCGCCATTCTGGTGCGTAAAAGCGGATGCCTTCCTGAGGGGAGGGACAGAATCCCGGTGGCATTCCATGGAGAAGGGCCACCTCTTCGGACCAGAAGATGGTGTCTGTCTCCATATCCACAGACCAGCCTCCCATTCGGGCCATTCGTCCTGCCATGCGCAGGAGTGCCTCACTTGCCATGAGTTTTTCCATGGCAAGATGCTCTTCCGTTACATCCCGAAAAACAAAAACCACTCCTTTCAGTATTTCCTTATCCTGAAAAATAGGTGCGGCACTGTCTGTGATCTGTCGTTCCGTTCCATCCCTGCTGATCAGGATGGTATGGTGGTCAAGTCCTTCTGTTTGTTTGCTGAGAAGAACTTTTCCCACGGGGTTAGGCACCGGTTCCCGGTTTTTTGTATGGATGAGGGTAACAATGTCCGTAAAGGGTTTGGGTATGGCATCCCGGGATGTCCAGCCTGTGAGTTTTTCCGCCTCAGGATTCATGAAGGTGATATGGCCCTTCAGGTTGGTGGCAATCACGGCGTCTCCAATGGACTGCAGCGTTGTGTCCAGATTTTTTTTGGCATTTTCAAGATCATAAAGGGACTGGGCGGAGACTTCCTGCTCCGTGAGCACCTTACCTGCCAGAAGGGTGGCAACGGGGTAGATGAGCAGGATAGGGAGGGCCATTTTCTGGAGGACCAGCCACATGGATTCTTTGGGAAGGGTGAGCATGAGGCCCAGCATCACAAGGTGGACCACCAGTCCGAAAAGGAAAAGAAAGGTGGTGGATGGAATGGTTTTTCGTGTTGTGAGATAGAAGTAGCCTGAAAGTCCGATTCCCATGGAAGAAAGAATCACGAGAATACCCGTGAATGTGCCCGTACCTCCCAGTTGTATGCGGCAAAGGATGGGCATGAGTGCTGAAATCATAGCTGCAAGGGGGCCGTAGAACAGAGCGCAGAGGCTGACCATGAGGGATCTGCCATCAAAAATGAGCCCCGGACCGAGAACAAGGGGCTTGAGCATGCCGATAACGGCAGCAGTTCCGAAGAGACATCCCTGCAGCCAGGATCCGCGCAGGCCTGTACGGGGCCAGCGTCTTGATATAAAGCCGGAAAGGACACTCAGGGCTATGAGAAGCGCAAGATTGAGGACCAGGTCCAGATACATCATGGCTTTCCTTGGCAGAAGGGGTTGCGGGTATTCCGGTTGGATATGTATGATAAGAACTTATTACTTACCATGGCAGGGGTAAAAGAAAAAGCATTCCCTTTGTTTTTTGGCGACAGGGTGTTTTTTTTCCGTGCAGTGGAGAAAGCCATAGATCAAAGGATCCGGATATGGTAATTCTTCTGGGTTCTTGCAAGGATATTTCCGTCATTTTGATTGCAAAGGAAAGTCATGACATTTCTTGAAGCCCTGAAATCCCATATTCTTGTTTTAGACGGTGCCATGGGTACCATGATCCAGAACCTTGGCCTGACCTCAGCGGATTTTGGCGGTGAATCCTATGAAATGCTTTCGGATATGCTGGTTTTTTCAAGGCCGCATGCCCTTCGGGATATTCATCTGGCCTATTTTGAGGCCGGAGCCCACGGAGTGGAAACCAATACCTTCGGAGCCAGTCCTCTGCGCCTCGAGGAATTTGATTTTTCCGGTCTGGATACGCTTGCCTTTGAAGGAATTCCAGAAAATATCCACCTCAATACCCTGTCTTCGGAAGACATGGCCTACTGGATGAGTCTTAAGGGCGCTGCCATTGCAAAGGAGGCCAAAGAGATTCATGCCGCTTCGCCTGATTACGATGGTCGCCCCCTTTTTGTGGTTGGCTCCATGGGCCCTTCCAACTTTGTACTTTCCCCCACGGAAGCGGATCTTCACCGGGGAAGCTGGGAAAGCATAGAGGAAAATTTCCGGGTGCAGGTGAAGGGCCTTGTGGACGGTGGTGTGGATGTACTGCTTTTTGAAACCCAGCAGGACATGCTGGAGCTGAAAGCCGCCGTATCCGGCGCCCAAAAAGCCATGGCGGAAAGGGGAGTTGCCCTTCCCATTATCTGCCAGGTGACGGTGGATGCCCACAGCCGTATGCAGATTTTCGGAACAGACATCCATGCGGTGATTGTCACCCTTTCGGGCATTGGCATTGATGCTCTGGGCATCAACTGCTCCATCGGGCCGGATCTCATGGAGCCAACGGTGGCAAAGCTTTCCCGTTTCAGCCCTCTGCCCCTTTCCGTGCTGCCCAATGCGGGCCTGCCCGAAAACATAGACGGCAAAACCGTATTTCCCCAGTCTCCTAAAGATCTGGCTGCCCATCTGGCCCGTTTCATGGATACCTATGGCGTGAATATTGTGGGGGGGTGCTGTGGCACCACGCCGGATCATATCCGGGCCGTGGCTCAGGAGGCAGCCCGAAGAAAGCCGAAGGAGAGAAAGCCCGAAGGCGGTGTCTGGCTGGCTGGCCCTTCCAAAGCCGTGCTGCTGGATAGCGATTCCCGACTGATCCGCATTGGCGAACGCCTCAATGTACGGGGTTCTAAAAAGGTGAGGGATGCGGTGGAGCATGATGGTCTTCTGGATATGGATGCTCTGGAGGAGGTGGTTCGGGAGCAGCTGGAGGATCTGGGCTGTGAGGTGCTGGATGTGTGCATGGATTCCAATATTGTGGACACAAAAACCGTGCTGCCCAAAGTGATTCAGGGTATTTGCGTGGATTTTCCAGGGGCCTTGTGCATAGACTCCTTTGATACGGATGCGCTGATTGCCGCCGTGAAAGCCTATCCCGGAAGACCTCTGATCAATTCCATTTCCATGGAAGGCCATGAAGGCATGTCCAAGGCTGCTTTTATCTGCACCCATACGGCCTTTCACAATCCCCTTTATATTGCCCTTGCGGCGGATGACAAAGGTCCTGCCCAGACAAGGGAGGGAAAAAAGGCCATTGCGGACCGCCTTGTCGAGGCCGTTGCTCCCCATGGTGTGGGGGCGGGCCAGCTGCTCGTTGACATCAATGCCTTTCCCATTGGATCGGAATCCGTAGAGGGCATGAATTTTGCCCTGGAATCCCTGGAATCCATTCCCCTGATTAAAAATGCCCATCCCGGTATCATGACCACCATCGGTGTGAGCAATCTCACAAACGGCCTTGCCAAGAAGCCCTACATGCGTCTGGTGCTGACCTCTGTCTTTCTGGATGAGGGTAGAAAAAAGGGGCTCGATGCGGCCATTGTCAATCCCAACCATTACGCTCCGGTGGAAAGTCTGGACGCTTCCGACTATGCCCTTGGCCGGAAGGTGGTGCTGGAAAGGGACATGGATGCCTATGCTCTCCTTGAGGACATAGCCGAACTAAAGCAGGGCCGCAGGGTAGAAAGGCGTTCTTCCTATGAGGGCCTTTCTCCTGCGGAGACCCTCCGTGAAAAAATCAAGGATGGTTTCAAGAAGCGGGAAGCCGGTACGGTAAGATGGAAGGGTATGGAGATTGCCTATCAGGACAGCATTGTGCAGGATGCGGTGAAAGCTCTGGAAGACCATGAACCCCTCGCCCTGATCAGTGATTATCTCATGGAGGCCATGAATGTGCTGGGAGAGCGTTTTGCGGCCGGAGAGGCTTCGCTGCCCCATCTTCTGAAGGCTGCGGATGTGATGAAGGCGGTGATGGGATTTCTCGAAAATGTTATGGCCGAAGGTGCCGTTCAGGATGCCTACAAGGCCACCATCGTCATGGGTACGGTCTATCAGGATGTACATTCCATCGGAAAGGATCTTACCAAAACCCTCTTGGAAAATTACGGATTCCGGGTGATTGATCTTGGGGTGCAGGTTCCTGTGGATGCCTTTGTGGAAACGGCCATACGGGAAAAGGCCGATGCCATTGGTATGAGTGCCCTTTTGGTGCAGACGGCCAATCACATGATTTCTGTGGTCAAACGCATGGATGAGGCGGGGCTTTCCATACCGGTCTTTGTGGGCGGTGCGCCTGTAAACCTGCGCCATGCCGCCACCGTTGCCCTGCGGGGTGGTGATGATGTGGACAATATCAAGCCCGATGTCTTTTACTGCCAGACCGCCATGGACAGTGTGAATCTCATGGAAGGACTGATTGCATCAAGACGGGATTCGGTGATTGGAGTGAACCGGGAAAAGCTTCTTGCCGCATGGCGTTCCGGGCAGGAAAAATTCATAGAAAAATCGGTGCTTTTGGCAAGTCTTCCAAGGCGTAAGGTTCGTTTTGAAACAGGCCCTGCAGTTTCATCTTTTTTATCCGAAACCCTGAGCCCTTCCCCTTCTGCCGTGAACATCCGCAAAAAAAGTCTCTTTTCCCTGAACTGGAAGATGGGAAAGGGCCGGCAGGATGGGGAGTCTCTCTATGAAAAATGGATAAGCAAGGCTGAGCAGGAAGGCCTTGTCAAACCCTCTGGCCGCGTGGCACTGTTCCCGGCCAACAGTGAGGGGCAGTATATTCTTCTTTTTGATCCCAAGAATCCTGAGAGGGAGGTGGCCCGGATCTTTACGGAGATGCAGACCGGTTCCGGTAAAAAGGATATTTTCTGTGTGGCGGATTTTGTAAGGCCCCTGTCAGGTGGTGTCCGGGACTGTGTGGGCTTGCAGATTGCTACGGCAGGTCCCCTATCCATGGAGGCTGTGGATCATTTTAAAAAGTCAGGGGATACGGAAAGTGCCCATCTTCTTCAGGGGCTTTCTGACCGCATTGCCGAAGATCTTGCAAGTATGCTGCACGCAAGGCTTGCCATACTTGCGGGAGCAGAAAAGGGATGCCGTTATTCTCCGGGGTATCCGGGCATTGCCATTGAAGAAAACAGGGTGATCCATGGTCTTCTTGCGGCGAAGGATCTGGGGGTTAGCCTGACAGGGGCGGGTGAATTCCATCCCACCTCCACCACGGCGGCGCTGATTGTTTTCCATAAAGATGCTGGTTACGCCATTCCGGGAGACTGAAGAAGGGGCAGGCCGGGGGGAGATATGGCATGGGGGGCGCTATTCGGCCTCCTTTCCGTTGCAGGTGAAAGCCAGGTCGGCTGCAATGGACCGCAGCTGTTCTGCCTGGGCATTCATCTCTTCGGATGCGGCAGCGGATTCTTCGGCATTGGCCGCATTGTCTGCGGTGCTTTTTTCCATGGTCCGGATGTGCTGTGCCGCTTTTTCAAGACTTTCGGCATTTTCTTTAGCGTTTTCCCTGAGTTCAGCCATTATACTGCGTATTTTTCCCATCCTTTCCTGTAAATGTCCGACTTCCCGGCCGGTTGTATGAACTTTTTTCATGCCTTCTTCCACATCGTTTACCGTTGTATGGATCAGTTCTGTGGTGCTTTTGGCCGCTTCTGCTGATTTTATGGCAAGGCTTCTTACCTCTTCCGCCACCACGGCAAAGCCTGCTCCGGCTTCTCCGGCCCGAGCCGCTTCTACCGCTGCGTTCAGGGAGAGAAGGTTGGTTTGAAAAGCTATTTCATCAATGGTTTTGATGATTTTTACGGTATTCTGGCTGGCGAGGGCAATACCCTCCATGGCTGTGATCAGGGTATCCATGGAGCTGTGTGCGGAGCTCAGTTCCCGAGAGGCATCCTCTACATGGTGGTTGCCTTCTTCCGTATGCGTTGCAACGGTGCGGGTGCGGAGACTGATTTCATCAATGGAGCGGCTGATGGTCTGGGCGCTGCTGATCTGGCTGTTGTTCCCATCGGAAAGACTCTGGGCTGCGGCGGAAAGTTCTGCAGAAGCCTCGGCAACATGCAGAGATGTTTCATTCAGGGTCTGGACACTCCGGTTGAGTTTGCGGATCAGGGGACCCGTGAGGATGAAAAGCAGAACGGACGCCGTCATCAGGGCAGACAGAGTCAGGAAGCTTGACCAGCCCCCGAGCCTTGAGACATCAGCAAGAAGTCTGTGCTTGGGAACGGAGGCGGCCAGCATCCAGCCCTGGGCCTCTATATGATGAAAACCTGTTGTGACGGTTTCGCCGTTGTAGCCGTAGTCCATGATGCCTTCTTTTTCCCGGTTCATATGGAGAAAAAAGGGCTGATTCCCAACGTTTTCCCTGAGTATTTTTTGCCTGTCCGGATGGACGAGAATATCGCCCCGGCTGTTGGCAATCCATATGAAGCCATCGGCGGCAACCTCAACGGGACGGATAAAAATACTGTCCATTATGGCGAGACTGATCCCGCATAACACAACGCCGATAATTCTGTTGTTCTGACGTACGGGGGTGGATATGACAAAGATGGCATTTCCCGAAGCCATGGAAATGATGGCATCGGAAACAGCTGTTTCACCATTCATGCTTTGCTGAAAATATGTTCTGTCGGAAACATGGATGTTTCTTTCGTGGCTGCCATCGGACGTGGCAAGCATCCTGCCGGTGGTATCCGTGAGGGCAATGAGCTCATACTGTCCCTCCATGCTGTCCTGTATGGACCGGAGATAGGCCGAGCTTTCCATGATCAGATCAGGGTTGGTGGTTCCTTGTAGAATGGTCTGCAGCAGCAAGGGGTTGATGCTGTAATTTTCCACATCCCGCCGTCTTTCCCTGACCCACTGGCTGATCTGACTGGCCGTGCTGCGGGCAACAAAGGCAAGGTGTTCTTCGCTTTGTGAAATCAGGGCTTTTCTGGCCATTCCATAGGCAATGGCGGAAAGGATGATGAGAGCAAAGGCAAAAAGAAGCAGTGTGGGAATCATAAATTTCTGGCGCAGGGAAAAAGCCATGGCATCCTCCAGGGGCGGTTCACAGGACGTTGGGGCGGCGGGCGGTGGCAGTCAGTGCAGGCTTGTACGCAGTTTGAAATTTGCTTGTCTGGTTCCGGCTTTGATAGCACGCTGGTATGTCCGGGACATGAAGGGAGCCGGAATTTATATTCGGATGGAAGAAGAATCAATAGTATAGTGTGGCGGAATAAAAAGGTAAAGATTTTTTGTTGCGGTGCAGTACGGCGGGGCGATCCGCCAGCCCGCATGTTTTGGCCGGGCTGGCGTTCGTCCTGCTGTCAGCTCAGATGCAGGGACATGGCCGTATTCACATCCATGCCCTGGTTCACAATACCGCATAGTGCACGGACAAGGGCTGTGGGGTTTTCATGCTGGAATACGTTTCTGCCAAGGGACAGCCCTGCGGCTCCTGCCTGCATGGCGTCAAAGGCCATCTGTAGAATCTGGGTATCATTTTCCATTTTAGGACCTCCGGCAATGACCACGGGAATGCAGCAGCCATCCACTACCTGCCGGAAGGTTTCGGGGCAACCCGTATAGGCCACTTTTACCACATCCGCACCCAGCTCTTCTCCTAAACGGGCGCAGTGTTTGACCACATCCACATGGTTTTCATCGGCAATGCGGGGACCTCTGGCATAGACCATGGCAAGAACGGGCATGCCCCATTCGTTGGCCTTTGTACTGACTTCTCCGAAATCCCGCAGCATGGTCCTTTCGTTTTCATCCCCCACATTGACATGAACGGATACGGCATCGGCCCCTAAGCGCAGGCCGTCTTCCACAGTGGAGACAAGGGTTTTGGTATTGGAGGATGGAGAAAGGCTGGTGCTGGCGGAAAGGTGGAGGATAAGACCGATATCCCGACCATGGCCTCTGTGGGTACGGCGGGGAAGGCCTTTATGCATGAGAACGGCATTGGCTCCTCCCTCGGCCACTTTGTTGACAGCCCCCCTGAGATCGATCATTCCGGGTATGGGGCCAACGGTGACGCCGTGGTCCATGGGCACTATGATGGTTTTTTGGGTGTTGCGGTCGAAAATGCGTTCCAGCCGAACCTGCTTGCCAAGTTGCATGATCTTGCTCCTTTTACTGTGTATGGAGGCAGTCCGGTGGTCTGAAAGAAAAAAAGACCGCCGGCTTTTGCCTGCGGTCCTTAGTATGTTTCTGATAGGCGGATCGTTTGCTAGGCCAGTCCACCCTCATAGGAACCCCAGGCGCAGGTAAAGGCACCCAAAAAGTTCCTAAAGTAAAAAAAGAAGGTATGGAAGGCGTTCATATTCATTTCTTATGTATGGTATAAAGAGAAAGCTCTGTCAAGATTTATGATTCTGCCTGCAGTCAAGCCAGGCTCTGTTGTCTCTGCCGGGCGTCTGGCAGCATCTTAGAAAACAAAAAAGTACCTCAGTCCGAACTGATGGCCGAGGATTCCGCTTTCTACGTCCACATCCCTCCAGTACTGCACCAGAATCTGTTGCTTGGGTGCGGGGCGAAAGCCCAGAGTGAGCTGCAGGGCGTGGTTGTCTTTTTCATTCTTTTGATTTATGCCGCCAACTTCCGTTTCGCCTCCTTTTTCATAGTAGTGTCCGAGGGACAGCATGAAGGAGGGTGTGAAGTCGTAGGAATAGTGGGTTTCCAGGCGAAAGAGAGGGTCCGTTTTTTCCGTTTGCCCCAGAGCCCCGAAATTATCGTTATCCGTGTAGAATTCAATGCTGGGTACAATATCAAAGTAGAAATTACCAAAGCCCTTGGTGAGGGATGCTTCAGTTTTAAAGGCCCAGCGGTTTTTTCCAAGGTTCAGGGTTCTTGCGGCATCATAGTCGCCGAGGGGTGCCTGAAACCATTGGGAGAAGGCAACCCAGAGCTTGTTGTCCGGATCATTGACGGGCCAGATCCCGAAAAGAACGGTAGGGTCCATGAGGCCGGACGCGGATGTTCCGTTAAGCGTTATGTTTCCGAAGGGAACCAAGGCTTGTACGGAAGTCATGACTCCTTTGATTTCTTTGTAATAAACCGGTCTGAATATTTGCAGATTCATATCAAAATCAGCATCCTGAGTTGTTCGCTGGCCATTTCTATAGGCTTCGTTTCCCGTTCGGTGCCGTGCATAGATGAGAATGCCTGCGGTGCCGTCGGGGGGAGCCACATAGCCTTTGGCATCTCCGGCCACAGAGGCCGATGGCATGGTCAGTATGGCCGCAAGCAGGAGAAGAAGAAAGAGGCTTCCGTTGGAAAAAGGGCGCATGGTCAGTCGGTGCATGGGATGTCCTTTCTTTGAGAATGCAGGAAGTAGGTCTGGTAGTAGCGTTGTTTGAAGGGAACGCTGTTTACAATTGTTTCCCTAAAAATGGCTTCATTTGACTGATATATCATAACCTATAGACTTAAAATGGATTAAAGGCCAGAAAAAAGATGTCTCCCAATGAGGGGTTGTTCATTTTTTTATGGAAGATTCTGTCTGTTTTTTCCTGATCCGGAAGAGCAGCAGGGTGAGGGCAAGGCTTATGACAAGAAAGATGGCAGCCATGGGAAAAGCTGTATCAAGGCTGAAAAAATCCATGGCTATTCCTGCGGCAAGGGAGCCTGCCAGCATACCCATGCTGTGGGCCATGGTAAGCAGTGCCATGGCGCCTCCCATGGCCTGTTGCTGTTTCCCTATGGTTACGGCCATGGCCGTTATGGCAGGGACGGAGATGCCGCCACCCATACCAAACAGAATGATTCCCCCGAGGAGTTCCATGAATCCGTTTGCAATGCCTATGGTTCCCATGCCGGCCGCAACGAGCAGCCCTCCGGTAAGAACCATTCCTTTTCTGCTGTAACGGTCGGCCATCCATCCCATGGGGATATTCAAAAGGCCGCTGACAAAAATACCTGCCATGACCAGCACGCCAATGACATCACTTGTCATCTGAAATCGTATATGGGCCAGCAGGGGTAGAAAACACCAGATTATGCCGATGCCGCAGGTATAGGCAAAGCGATAAAAAAAGATACCGGCAAAGGTTGGGTCAGTGACAAAGGCTTTCCATGGATAGGCGGAGGGGTTCTGATTATTGAACCGTTCTTTCCCAAGGGGAGGCAGGCAGACAAGACTGGCCATACAGCCCGTAAAAGCCATGATGCCCATGGCGATGAAGGCCCAGTGCATCCCCATGTGCGTGCTGAGAATGCCGCCGATGAGGGGGCCGAGACTTAAGCTTGTGAACATGGACATGTTGAACATGCCCATGAAAAATCCTTCCCTGCCCTTGGGGGTAATGTCACCTATGTAAGCCTGGGCCACTGGCATGACCATGGCTGAGGCTATGCCATGCAGAAAGCGGATGGCAATGAGGTCATTGATTCCCCGCGCGGCAACAAAAAGAAGGGATATGAGTCCGTAACAGAAGAGTCCGGCCACGATAAAAGGTTTTCTGCCTTTTTTGTCTGAAAGGCGGCCGAAAAATGGCAGCAGGAAGGTACGGGATATGGAGAAAGCACCGAATATAAGGCTGATGGCCAGGCCGGAAGCACCAAGATCATGGGCATATACGGGCAGGAGGGGGACAACGATTCCCACGCCTGTAACGGCAATGAATACAGAAAAGAAGAGAGTGATAAAAACAGGTTGCCGCATGGTGGTCTTTCAATGAGGTTTTGCTTGCAGAGGGCCTTTTGCCAGATTTATCAATGATACATTCTTTCTTTTATCGCCCTGGTGGTAAATAAAAAAATGCTCGGAGTGCTGTAATTTCTCACTGTGGTGGAGATGGGAAGCAGGTCAGAGGCTTTTTCATTGACAGGCTCTTTCATTTTCAATAAAAATTCTTTTTTGATACATGAAAGATTCGGAACCTGGTTGATTCCAGGGGGCTGATCAATGGGATTCTGCCTAGGAGACGCTGCCTGGAGAATCCTGGTGAGTTCCTGCAGGGTTCCGACAGTCCAGAAGGGGCCCGATATTCCGTGTGCTCCGTTTTGTAGCTGCAGAAAATGGGGTAACCATGAAGAAAGAAGTGCTGACGGAACATATGTAAGAATAAAAAGTATTGTAATCCACACCCAAGACGACAATATCCCCGTTGGTATCGATGCCGGAAGTTCATCCGGCCGGTGTCAGAGCCGGGGCGACAGCATCTTGAAGGAGGAAGTGTATGATGGAAGAGAAGGTGATGAACCGATGGCTCGTTGTGATGGGAGCTGTCATGGTTCAGATGTGTCTGGGTGCCATTTATGCCTGGTCCGTTTTTACGGGTGCGTTGCAGGAAGCCGGATGGACGGCTGCGCAGACCCAGGTTGTTTTTTCCGTGGCTCTGGTATCCTATGCCCTGTCCATGGTAGGTGCCGGTTTTAAGCTGAACGTGGTAGGCCCCCGCAAGATGGCTATTCTGGGCGGTCTGATTCTGGGTACCGGCTATATTATTGCCGGTCTTTTCGGTGGGACAAATTTCTGGATGCTCCTTATTTTCATAGGGATTGTCGGCGGTACGGGTATTGGTGTCGGCTATGTGGTCCCTATTGCCGTAGGCATGCGCTGGTTCCCCGATAAAAAGGGGCTGATTACCGGCCTTGCCGTGGCGGGCTTTGGCCTGGGAGCTATGTTATGGGTGAAGCTGGCTGGAACAACGGGTAATCTGATTGCCAATTTCGGTCTCCCCACCACCTTTGTAATTCTTGGTGTGCTTTTTGCCGTCTTTGTAACCATTGGTGGTCTTTTTATGGTTTTTCCTCCGGAAGGATGGCTTCCGGAAGGATATGTCCCTGAAACCGGTGAAGCGGGAAGTACGCAGGTTGCTGGCGTCGAGTATGGTGCGGGCGAAATGGTGAAAACGCCTCAGTTCTGGATGATTTTTTTCACCTTTGCTTTTCTGGCCAGTGCGGGATTGATGAGCATAGGGCTGATGCAGCTCTATCCCATGGAAGCTTTAATGAATAACGGTATGGACAGAGCTTCTGCCGTTGCCGTTGCCGGAACGGCCATGGCCGTATTTTTTTCCATTGCCAATGCCCTTGGCCGTGTTGCATGGGGAAGTATTTCCGATATCCTTGGCCGTAAAAACTCTCTGATTATTCTGGCTTTTACCCAGGGTCTTGGGGTAATGGCCTTTACCTACATGGCTGGAACCCCCATGCTTCTTTACATTGGAGCTGCCCTGATTGGCTTTAATTTTGGAGGCACCCTCTCCCTTTTCCCCACTCTTACGGCAGATACCTTCGGTTCTCAGAATGTGGGCCGCAATTATCCCCTGGTTTTCCTTGCCTATGGTGCAGGGGCCCTTCTGGGACCCAATTTGGGCGGGGTGATGGGGGGAATGGGGAATTTTGCTTTGGCTTTCACCATTTGTGGCGTTCTTTGCATCATGGGGGGGGTCCTGACGGTATTGCTGCGTCCTCCCCGCAGGTGTGAGAATGTTGAAAACTGTGCTGAAATGGAAGCTGCTTAAGAAAAGAACCCTGGATGGCGGTGGTACGGCCATCTGGGATCATGAGTTTTAAGTCTGGAAAAGAGCCCCCTGTCGTATACCGGCAGGGGGCTCTTTTCGTTATCGCTGGCGAGCTTGGAGGGCAGGGCCGGTACGGGGTCTTGTCTTGCGTTGAATAAAGGCCCGGCCTGTCAGTGTGGTGGCACGGTTTGTTTTAGGGTTGAACCGCTGAAAGAGGGTTCCTGGGCACAAACGGTGCTGGGTGGATTTTTGGGGCCAGCTTTTTTTATTACGTGGTTTTTATGACCGGTCTGTCTCTTTTTCTAAGAATACGAGTTTATGGCAAAAGGGCATCCAGCTGAAATCTTTTAAAAAAATATTTGCCTTCTCTGTAAGATATTGCTTGAGAACCTGCCTGAGCCGTGCTAGAGAGCGCTCATTTAGCCGTAGTACGGATCCTCCACCACCGGCCCTTAACACCGTATACGCATTGCTTTGCGTGGGCGGACCGATGGCGCCGTGACCCATACCGGCAGAACCTCAACTGTTTCTTAAAAAAGAAAGAAAGGAAAAGAAATGGAGAAGGCGTATGCGAACCCCGGTCCTTTGGGCCTCATGGGTTTTGGTATGACGACCATTTTACTAAACATTCACAATGCGGGGTTTTACCCCATCAGTGCCATGATACTGGCCATGGGCCTTTTTTATGGTGGTGCCGCACAGATTATTGTGGGGGTTATGGAGTTTAAAAAGGGCAATACCTTCGGAACCACAGCTTTCACATCCTATGGCCTTTTCTGGCTTACCCTGGTGTTTCTGATGGTGATGCCCAAGATGGGCTGGGCAGATCCAACCCCCCACGGTTATATGGCCTGGTATCTGCTGCTTTGGGGCGTTTTTACCCTGTTCATGTTTTTTGGAACACTGGTGGCAAGCCGTGGTTTACAGTTTGTTTTTCTGAGTCTTACCATCCTGTTTTTTCTGCTGGCAGCCAGAGATTTTACGGGGTCAGATATCATTGGCCGTATTGCCGGATTTGAAGGTATCCTTTGCGGGATCAGCGCCATTTATCTGGCCATGGCCGAGGTTTTGAATGAACAGTTCGGCCGGATTGTCCTCCCCATAGGGTAATTATATAAAGAAAACGTCTCCTTGATGGAGGCTTCTATAATGAAGAAGGCCGCAGCTGAACCTGCGGCCTTCTTTGCGTATGGGAAAATGAAAAAAGGCCACAGTAGATACAACCCAACCGGGGTTTACGATGTGTAACCCCGGCAGAAAAAAGCAGGATGCATTCAGAAGAGAGTTTTGGAGATAACGTTGAGCCTCTGAGCCCGTCTCTTCTGTCGAAGTACTGCCTCACGCTTACCAGCTTCGTCTTTATTGCCGATTTCATAAGGGTGAAGGAGGTCATGAAGGCCTCTGCTCAGGGCATTCAGCGGGTGCATGGGCTGAAAAGCGTGAAAGGAAATGACAGGATGCTTTTTCATCGGAAAAACCTCCGGTTTCAAAAAACGTAAAATAAGGTGGTGCGTCGTCTTTTGCTGAATAGCGGAGGGCGGCGCAGTAAAAATACAGAGAAAAACAGGAATCAGAACGGGTATGGGCTGTTCTGTTGTCACTGCTGTTCCATGGTTGGAGGGAGGCTGAAGAAAGCACTCCAAGTTCCCGGTTTCATGGCATATTGTACGCGGCTAAAATACAGGTTCTGATACAAGCTGGCTTTTAGCCCTTGTTGCAAGGTGTTTTTGGATATGGCTATACTGATCCGTAGATCGGTTCAGGTGGCTATGCAGGGTGGACCGTGAAGACAGGGAACAGCATGGGAGATGGGAGGAAGAATAAGTAGGAGGTCGGTTATGTAACGACGCATGGCAGCACGTTTCCTTCGTCCGGATACCGGCTTTCAGGGTAGAGAAACGGACAGCGCACGCAGGCTACGGTCGGGCTTTTTAAGTTCTGGCCGAGTCTGTGGTGCTGCAAACAATAATGAAGTAACCTTACGCCCTTTTTTAAAGGGATGCAAGAAAAAAATAACCCTTGTGCGACAATGCACAAAGGTTGTTTTTTTGTAAACGGGCGTAAAGCTGACTTCTTTCAGCTAGCTATAACGGCCTGAACTTCCGCAAGAAAGCGGCTGGATTCCGAGGGTCTGCCACGGCGGAATTCCGAAGCACTTAAAAAAAGGCAGCGTTCCGCCCGGGTCATGGCTACATACATCAGGCGCCTTTCTTCTTCCAGTTCTGCTGCCGACTGCATGGATTTCCAGTGGGGGAAGAGTTCTTCCTCGCAGGCAACCACGAACACGGAATGAAATTCCAGTCCTTTGCTGGCATGGACGGTGGCAAGATTGACTCCCCGTCCTTTTTTTTCCTCATCTTCTTCTTTGTCTTCCCTTACCAGGGCCGCTTCTTCCAGATAGGCCACAAGGTTTTCTTTCTGCCCTGCTGTATAGATCAGTTCTTCAATATTTTCCTGGCGTGCCGTAAAATCGCCCTTGTCTGCCTTGGAAAGCTGCTCCAGATAATCCAGATAAGCGCTGCGGGCAAGAATTTCCCGTATGGCCGTGTCCGGTGTCATGTCCCGGATGCTGTCCAGAATACCGATGAGATTTTCCAGAGCACTGTGAATTTTGGGGGTAAGCATGCGTTTTCCCAAAAGATGGCGGGCTGCATCCTGAAGACTGTCTCCGGAGGAGCGAACCTGCTGCATTTTTTTGACCATGGCCGGTCCGATTCCCCGTTTGGGTGTATTGAGAATACGTTCGAAGCTGGCGTCATCCTTGGGAAAGACCGCAGCTGTGAGGTAGGCATTGATATCCAGAATTTCCATTCGTTCAAAAAAGCCTTTGGAACCCAGCATGCGGTAGGGGATGTTCATGGACCGGAACACTTTTTCAAAGGCAAGGGAGCAGAACTTGGTGCGGTAAATCACCGCAATCCGATCCAGAGGAACGCCGCCCTGTACCAGTTTGGCTATTTTTCTTCCCGTCCACTTGGCTTCTTCATTTTCATTGTAGAAATAATAAAGTTCCACCGTACCTCCCATTTTTTCGGAGTAACAGTGCTTATCCATGCGGTGGGGGTTGTTTTGGATCAAGGCACCTGCGGCCTGAACAATTTCATCGGCACTGCGGTAGTTTTCTTCCAGCCGGAAGAGTCTGGCATCGGGATAGGTTTCTTTAAAACGGAGAAAGTGGTTGACATTGCTGCCCCGGAAGCCGTACACCGCCTGCCAGTCATCTCCCACGCAGAAGAGATTGCCGTGACCAAGGAGGAGCCTTGTCAGTTCCTCCTGAAGGTTGTTGGAATCCTGATATTCGTCCACAAGGATGAATTGGAAAAGTTCCCGGTAGGTTTCCCTGATGTCTTTCTGGTCCCTGAGCATGTCCCGTACTTTGAGAAGTATATTGTCAAAATCCACAGCATTGATGGATTGCAGGGTTTTTTCATACTGGCGGTAGACTTCAAGGGTCTGAACCCTTTCAATTTCCGGCAGATTTTGGATGAAGGTTTCCGGATTCCCATGGTTTTTGGCCATGGATATTTTATACTGAAGCCGTGAAGTCTCTTTTTTGTCTATATTCAGCCGAACCAGGATTTCCTGCAGGGTTTTCTGCTGCTGATATCCCGCCAGAATTTGCAGAGGTGATGTATATCCGGCCCGCTCTGCATGCTTTTTTAAGATCTGCAGGCAGGCGGAATGATAGGTGCGGACCCAAGGGAAGTTGTCCGGAGAAAGACCTGTCTGCCGGATCAGCCTTGTTTTCATTTCTTCGGCAGCCTTGTTGGTGAAGGTGATGGCAAGGATGCGATCCGCAGAAAAGCCTTTTTCAAGCAGGTAGGCGATTTTGGCTGTCAGAGTGCGTGTTTTACCGGAACCGGCTCCGGCAATGACTAGGGCAGGGGTGTCTTTGTGGACAACGGCATCCTGCTGAGCCCTGGAAAGATTCATGGGAGGTCCTTACAATGGTTATGGATGCGGGCATGGTGGGACCTTATGACCCGATTGCCCGCTGCTGAGGGAACTGTGGTGAAAATGGCCTGTCCGCAGCAAATGTTTTTGTTTGTTTGCAGGCTATTGGGTGGCAGGTTTTTGCGTCCCGTATCCCAGCCACCTTGTTTTTTGTTCCATTCATGGGGTTTAGCAGCCCTGTATGGGGCCATGTTTTCTGCCGGATGGAGCCTTGTTGCTTCAGCAATCAAGGCTGGGTTTGCCGGTGCAGCAGCGGTCTGTTGCCATAGGGTCTGTGGCCCGGCAGAGGGAATCTAGCAGGCCGGGCACATATTGACAAGCCGGGGCGGCCATGGAGTTTGCTGGTGGTGCATTGGGCCGCGGTTTCGCAAAGCCCGATTTTTCTGCTGGTATTGTTTTCTTTGGCGAGAAAAAGTATAGGCCTGAGATTGTCCGCATTCGGGGAAAAGGGACGCAGAGTCACTGCTTCCGGTTGATACAGTTGCTTTCAATAATGGGAAAGGTCTGCCCATGCCATCTTCAGCATCCATCGAGCAGTCTCTTTTTTCTTTTGAGTTCATCATCTTAAGTCTCATTGCCTTTCTTGCCTTCTGCAACATCTCCATGTTTTACGGCTTCAATGCCTATCTGGAGCAGGCAGGCGTGCCTGCGGTGTGGCGCGGGGTACTGATCAGTCTGGAGCCCTTTACGGCCTTTGCCCTGAGGCCCCTTGTCAGCACCTTCATTTCTCCCCGTAACGGCATCAGAATCATGGGGCTGGGCTTGGGTATTCTGGCCCTTTCCCTTGGGGGATATGCCCTTGCTCAGGATATCCGCTATCTGGTTCTGGTGAGAATCTGCCATGGTCTGGGTTTTGTGCTGCTGGTTTCCGCAGTGATCCATGTGCTGGTGCTGTTGATCCCCAAAAAAAGAAGCGGTCAGGGTTTTGGGATTTTTACGGTCATGACCCTTCTTCCCTACGCCCTGCTGCCGCCTCTGATGGAGAGGCTTCTGCCCTGGGCGGGAAGTGAGGTGAGGATTTACGTACTGGGTGCCCCCCTTTTTCTCGCCGCCCTCCTGCTTCTTCTTCCCCTTTCTTCCCGTCTGAAGAAACGATGGGTGAGTCTGCCCGCTGAAGCCATGAAAAAGCCGGGATTTCAGGATATGGTTGCAGGCCTGAAGCATCCCGGCGTTCTCCCCCTTCTCTGGGTGAACTTTCTGGTTTTTACGGCAACTACCATGGTCTTTTTTTACATGAAGGATCATCTTTTGCGTCTGGGGGCTTCCAATCCGGGGCTTTTTTTCACCCTGACAACGGCCGCCACCCTTTTGGTGCGTATTTTCTGCGGAAAATTTATGGACGGCATCAACCGGGCCGGGATGCTGCTTTCTTTTCTTTGTCTTCTGGCTTTTAGTCTCTGCTTTTTTTCCCTTTCCACAGTGCCTGTTCTGGTTTTGGGGCTGGCCCTTTTTTACGGCATGGTCATCGGCTTTCTCATGCCCCAGCTCAATGCCTTCATGTTTGACATCTCCCCTCTGCATCTCAAAGGGATGAACAGCAATCTCATGCTCTTTGCCATGGACGGAGGCTTTTTCATGGGGCCGCTTCTGGCAGGATTTCTCCTTGGAGCGGGCGTCTCCTATGCCGGTCTTTTTTCCCTTTTTGCCCTGCTTCCGGCCATGGGAATGTTCTGGATCTGGTCCATACGGCGGCTGGCGGCCCCATGAAAGTCTGGGAGATCTCAGCCCCTGCGGGTGGCCTCCCTGTCCTTTACGAGGGCAGCCAGAATATTTTCCGCCCGTTCTCCATACAGCTTTATGCCTTCAATGTTGGGTTCATGGAGAAGTTTCTGCATGAGAATGCCGTCGTCTCCGTACCAGCAGGGCAGGGCACCGCCAAGGAAATAGGCCTGATGGCGGAGAATGTCTATGGCTGGAACCACCTCCGGCCTGCTGAGATCCAAAAAGACCTGAATCACGGTGCAGCCCTGATCCTCAGCTTCTTTTTCCTTTTCTTTCAGGATATTCCCGAAATCTCCGCCCAGCTCAAGGAAGGTGAAACGGGCCACACCGGCGCCTGCGTAGATGCTTTCCGTGACCCTGCTTTGCGTATCCGTCAGGGGAGAAGATGCCGCAACAAAATCCCTTGAAAGATTGAGGCCTTCATAGAAAGCGGGCAGGATGTGAGCATAGGCGGGGTGGAGATGTACCTTGCGGCGTTCGCTATCTTTTATTTTAAAGCCGATCAGGGCCGAAACCCTTCCGGAACTGCTTTTTTCCTTGTCATAGGCATCGGCTGGCATGAGATCAATTTCTATGCCTGTGGAGATATAGCCCAGACGGATTCCCGCTTTATGCGTAAAGACATGGTTACAGACCCCTTCTCCCCAGAGATTGTGCAGCCCTTTTTCCGGATAGATTCTGCTGTGGGCAAGGCCCATGGTTTTTCCCAGAATATCCTGATTGCGGAGCTCTTTGAGTACAATGCCCTGTCCCTCTTCGTAGAGATCCCTGTTGGGCGGGCCGGAGCGGTAAACGGCTGTCTGCCCCACCACCCGCCCATCAAGGATGGCCAGTACCCGAAAGAAATCCCCGGCTTCCTGGGCTGCAAGGATGGCTTCGGGGTCATACACACTGGCAACGGGGTAATGGTCGCCATACACGGCCCGGTACAGTTCCACAACACCGGGGGCATCCTCTTTCTGCATGAGACGAATCTGAAGATCCATGTTTTTTCCTTTCATGGAGTGGGGGATGGATGGGCGGATCTGTCGGAGGGCGGACAGGGGGAGCCGGAAAGTCTCTCTACAAGGAAGAGGCTCTGGTAGGCTTCCGGTGTATCCATATCCTTTACAATACCCGCATCCGGACAGGGAATTTCAAGAAAAGCCGTTGTTTCGAGAAAACTTCTGAGTCCGCCTTCGCCGGAAAAGGCAAGAAGGCCGGGGACCAGTTCCGCACGGAGCAGGGGCGGGTGCCCCCTTTCTCCCTGAAAAACGGGGATGAAGGCTTTTTTGTGGGGATGGGTTTCCATGGCATGCATCAGCGCCAGCAGGGTGGGGCAGGACACTAAGGGAATATCCACGGGATGGACAAAAAAGGCCTGCGTTTCCGGAGAAAGGGCTTCAAGACCCCTTTGCACCGAAGAAAACATCCCCCTTTCCGCTGCGGGATTGGGCAGGATGCGGGCTTCAAGGCTCAGCGCCTCCAAGGCAGGGGTATTGTCTCCGCTGATTACGGTGATGGCATGGATATCTGCCTTTTTGTAGAGGGCAATGAGATGCTCCACCACAGTCCGGTTTCCGAAGGGAAGCCCTGCCTTGTCTTGGCCCATGCGGCTGGATTTTCCTGCGGCAAGGATAAGAACCGCACAGTCTCTTTTGGGATGGGGGCGGGCATTTTTCCTCACAGGCCTGATTTCCTGCGGATGGTGATCATTTCCCCGAGAATGCTCACGGCAATTTCCCCCGGTGTCTGGGCCCCAATGGCAAGGCCCACGGGGCAGTGTACTCGGGAGATGGCCTCATCCCCGAAACCTTTCTCCCGAAGCTTGGCAAAAAGGGTTTCCCGCTTGCGGCGGCTGCCCACCATGCCGATGTAGCGGGCCTGGGTTTTTAAGGCCTGTTCCAGCACGATGTGGTCATGGCTGTGGCCATAGGTGGCAATGAGAATCCAGGTGGAAGGGGTGACGGAAAGCCCTTCCATGCAGCCCTCAAAACTTTCGATGCTGTGGACGGGAACATTTTCAGGAAAGGAGATGGTCCCAAGGTAGTCTTTGCGGTCATCGAAGATGCCGGGGTCAAAGCCTGCGGCAAGGGCCATGGGACAGAGGGCCTGGGCGATGTGACCGGCTCCGAAGATCAGGAGGCTGGCCTGAGGTTCAAGGCTTATGAAAAAACTGCCGGATGAGGAGGGGCTGTTTTCTTCCATGGAGAAGCGCGTTTCTTCCAGAATGCGGATACGGCAGGGAAAAGCTTTGGATCTCTTTTCCATCTCCTCTTTTCTTTCATGGGAAAAAGAAACCTGAAAACCTGTGGCACGCCTTTCCCCCAGATTTTTCACAAGATTTTCAAGAAGAAAAAGCTCCGGGCCTGCCCCTTTTTTCAGGGGAAGAAGGAGGAGAGAAGCACTGCCACCGCAGGGCATTCCGGCCATCTCCGGTGTGAGACGGGCTTCCATGTGCCGGGCTTTTCCTTCTTCCATTGTTTGTCTGGCCTGGGCCATGGCCTCCATTTCCAGTGCGCCGCCGCCCACACTGCCTTGTGTTTTGCCATCCCCTTTCACCAGCATGAGGGCCTTTTCATCGCCGGGCACAGAGCCTGTATGGGAGATGATGGCCACAAGGCAGGCGGGGTCTTCTTTTTTAAGGATTTCCATGCAGGCGCTGAGGATTTCCATGGCTGTCATGACTGCTCTCCTTTGTCATCAGAATCCCGGTACAGGATCAGCCTTTGCAGGAGACTGGCGCTCACTGTTTTTCTGTAGTCCGCACTGGCCCGGATATCGCTGATGGGCTGCACCGCTTTTTGGGCGTGAAAGGCCGCTTCCTTCAGGCTTTCTTCCCGAAGGGGTTTTCCCATGAGGGCGGCTTCGGCTTCGGAAGAGCGGATCACCTTCGGCCCCACGCTGCCCCAGGCCAGGCGGGCTTCCGTCACAAGGCCCTGTTCCATGCGGATCAGGGCGGCAAGGCTTGCCACGGCGATGGCCATGGCGTTGCGGTTGCCCACCTTTTCAAAGTGCTGGATGGGGGTGTTTTGGGGGATGGAAATGCGGATGCGGTGCAAAAGCTCACCGGGTAACAGTGCCGTACGGCCCGGACCTGTAATAAAGGCTTCCATGGAAAGGGTGCGCAGACCCGTTTCCGAAAGAAGATCCAGCCGGGCGTCGAGCAGGAAGAGGGCGGGCAGGGTATCGCCTGCCGGAGAAGCGGTGCAGAGATTGCCCCCGAGGGTGGCCATGTTCCGGAGGGCAGGCCCGCCCACGGATGCGGCCCCCTGACAGAGCAGGGGCAGGTGCTGGCGGGTCAGGGGATGGCTTGCCACTTCCCTCAGGGTGCAGGCGGCTCCAATGGAGATCTCCTCTCCTTCTTTCAGGATATCTCCCATGCCCGCCATGCGTTCAAGGCCGATGAGGGGGGGCAGGGCTTTTTGCTTCTGACGCAGGGCCACCAGAAGATCCGTGCCGCCCGCCATGAACCGGGCTTCGGGATACGCCTTTACCATGGAAAGGAGCATTTCCTTTGTACGGGGAAAGAGAACGGGGTTCATGGCATCTCCTTTGGGGCCTTAAGGGTTTTTGCCGTATCTTCCACGGCATCGAGGATTTTCACATACCCTGTGCAGCGGCAGAGGTTTCCCGAAAGGCCTTTGCGGATATCTTCCCGATCTGCGTCAGGATGCTTTCGCAGGAGGGCCAGAGCCGTCATTTCCATACCGGGAATGCAATAGCCACACTGCACGGCTCCCTTTTCTTCAAAGGAGGTGATGAGCTTTTCTCCCACAGGATCTTTTTCAAGGCTTTCAACGGTTTCTATGTTGCGGCCTTCCAGCTGGGCCGCCAGCATGAGGCAGGAGAGCATGGGAAGGCCATCCACAAGGAGGGTACAGGCCCCGCATTCACCGGTTCCGCAGCCTTCCTTGGTGCCTGTGAGCGGAAGGTCTTCCCGGAGAAGATCCACCACCCTGCGGCCGGGGGCGACGGACAGGGAAAGGGGACTGCCGTTCAGAAAAAAGGAGATGGGAGCGTTTTCAGGGGGTTTTGACATGGGAATATCTCCGGGAAAATGGTTTTTATCTCTTATGTTTGCCGGAAGGAAAGTTTGGCTGGATTGCTTCCTGTCTTTTTTTAAAGGACAGCGGCCAGACTTTGCTATTTGATATATACGACAAAATTCTGATTGCTTTTCCAGTCAACGATCACATCTTTTCTGGTTACGCCCTCCTTGAAGGATATACCGAAAGTGGCTTTGTATCCGGCAGGTGCTCCCAGTTCATACACATCGTAGTATTTCTGGGAACAATATCCGGCGGCAGTGCTGTTATTTTGAAAAAGCAGGCTTCCCAGAGCAAGGCAGCTGAGGGTGTAAAGTATGAAGGCAATGGGTTTCATGGTCGTTTCTCCTTTTTTTGTCTTTGTCTGTTGCGTTCCGGACCTTTATCGCTGAAGGGGTGGACACCGCTGTTTTCATGTGAAACTTTTAGGAGCTATGGGAGTGATGATACGGCCCGGCAGTATCACAGGGTTTCAATGCTTTCCACGGTGCCTTTCTCCTCTGTGTGCATAACCGCGTGTAGGCGCGTATAGACCGCGTATAGACCGCGTATAGACCGCGTATAGACCGCGTATAGACCGCGTATAGACCGCGTATAGACCGCGTATAGACCGCGTATAGAAAATATAGTTTTCATTGCCCCAATACGGTGTAAAACGTCCATCTTTTTTGTCCGTGCTTTTCTAATTTACCGTCTTTATGCAGTTTATTCAGCAGCCGAGAAGCCTGATCCTCTGACAGATGGCATAAATTCGCCACCTCCGCGCGTTTGATACCACCATGTTGCCGCGTATAGTTCAGTACCATCTGTTCATTTTGCAACGCAGAAAACGCCGCCTGCCGCGTATAGGCCACTTTGTCCCCTGCATTCCGGTAAAGGGATGCGGACAGGGTATAGCTTCTACCTCTGGTGGTGCCATGCCCCTCCACCATTCCCCGTTCTATGAGGGCTTCCAGGGTTCTCTTGGCCGAAGCCGCATCCCGCTGGATCTGCCCCGCCAGTTCTTCAATGGTCAGGCGTTTCATTTGCCGCAGAGCGGACAGGGCGATGAGGCTGTCCACGGGCATTCTGCTGTTCAGACGGTTTTCCTCGTCCACAATCAGTTTCAGAAAATCCAGATCCGCAGCACCCGTTGGCATGCGCAGAATAACGGAATGGGCATCCGTGCGGGAATAGTCCGGTAAGGCCCGGCCAAAGCGCAGCATACCCCGGTAAATGGTATCCACGCCGCGTCCGGAGCGTTCAACAATACCGATACGTTTCAGGGCATCGGCAAGGGCGGGATTACGGGGGCGCGGTTCTGTGGTGAGGATATTGGCGAGGGTCACGCCTTCCACCAGTCCGCCGGGATTGCTGACCACCAGCGCATCATCCTCCAGCCGCACATGCACAGCCCCAAGGCGGTGATAATCCCGATGGATCAGGGCATTGGCCACCGCTTCACGGAAGGCATCCATGTCCACCTTGGGCACAGGTACGCGGAACATGCCGATGCGCACTTCCTCTTCCGGATTGTACGGCCTGAAATTTGTTTCTAACCAGTCCAGGGCCTTGAGCAGAGGAAAACGCCGGAATTCGTTTAGTCTGACGGCTTCCTGGGCCATGACCTGAAAGGCGAGTTCATGGGTGGGTACCAGCTGGCGCAGGGCGGATTCACGGCCAATCAGGAGAAGGCCTGTGAGGGTCGGCGTCCGGGTGCCGTCCCCTTGTCTATGGGTGAGACCCAGCACGCCGTCGAGATCCGCGTCTTCCAGTTCCAGCAGCACCTTGTCACCGCCGAAGGTTTCCACATTCTGGCGAAGGCGTTCGCGCTCCAGAGGGTCCAGATCCGCCAGTGTGGCTCCGGCAACGGGACGGGCGGATACGTCCAGAAGGCCGAAAGTACTGGCCCGGCTGATGCGGTCATGGGGAAGCATGGGCACGCATTCCGGCGTTCCGTCATGTTTAAGCCGTCTGCGTAGATAGACACCGCTGCGGGTGGCGGTTTCCTGCGGGCTTTTGGGTACGCGGATTCTGGCCACCCGGATACCTTTGATTTCGATGGCTTCCACGGCCACTGTCAGGGACGGGGAGGTGCGGGCTGCCACAAGGCCAGCCAGACCATCGAGGGAAAAATGCTCGGGATGCAGACCTGTGGGGGTGCCATCGTCTTCCACGCCAAGCCAGAGGTCACCGCCTTCGGCATTGGCCAGACAGACAATGGCCTCAATCAGATCTGTATCCGAAAGGCGTTTGTGGTCGCTTTTGAACTCAACGGTCAGGGTCTCTCTGGGAGGAATGACGGTGCTCATGGGGCGCTTCTCTTTTTCAGACTCCCCAGCACGGCTTCGGCCAGGATGGGCGCTTTGTGGATGCGCCTGCATCCCGCATTCCTCAAGGCATTGGCAATGGCGGGCAGGGGGCCGTTCATGGCCACCTCACCGATGCCCTTCATGCCAAAGGGTCCGCTTTCCTCTTTCTCCACAGGCGGGGCAAGGGAGAGGATGTCCGGCAGATCGAGGCTCCCCGGCATGAGATAGGTGGTAAAATCTTTGGTCTTCACAACCCCTTTTTCTGTGATGAAATCCTCGTACAGGGCATAGCCGATGCCCTGGGCCACACCACCCTGCACCTGCTGATCGAACATGGACGGATTGAGTACGGCCCCGCCGTCGGTGAGGGCGAGGTAATCCTTCACCTGCACCCTGCCGGTGAGGGTATCCACTTCCACCCGTGCAAGGTGGGCACCGTAGCCGAAAATCACATGGGGAAAGCCGATGAAAAAGCCCTTGGACGTATCCGGCACATCCCGGCAGACCGGTGCGATGAACTGGCCAAGGCAGACCCTTTCCTCAAGGCTCATGAAGGAAGCGAGCTGTTCCAGAGAAACCGAGCGGCCCGAGGGTTCATGCCGCACCCGTCCCGGTTCCAGCACAAGACCCTCATCATTGTGAAGAAAGAGGATGAGCCCCGCCCGGTTGATGAGGCGGCTTGCCAGCTCTTCGCAGGCGCTGATGAGGGCTTTTCCAAAGGTGTAGGTGGTGCGCCCTGCGGAGGAGGAACCGGAAGGATAGGCGCTGCGGGTATCGGGCTGGCGCACGCGGAGGGCCTCGGCACTCTGGCGGAGGATGTGGCCTGCAATCTGCAAAAAGGCGCTGCTGTTGCCCTGTCCCATGTCCGTTACGGCATTGTGGACAATGAAGAGACCCTTGGTATCCATCTCGATTTTGGCGATGGCCGCATCCCGCACCCCGCCTCCGTAACCTGCGGCATTGAAGACGGCGGCAAGGCCCGTTCCCCGGATGCAAAAGGGCGGGGCTTCTTTCTGCCATTGCCTGCGGGTCTGCCAGAGGGGATGGTTACGGATGCCTTCGAGGCAGGCGGCAAGGCTGGTGGAGGATTCCAGCAGCACACCTGCGCCGTTGATATCTCCCCGGTGCAGGGCATTTCGAAGGCGCAGATCCAGGGGGTCCTGCTCCAGTTTCTCCGCCAGCATGTCCATCATGGACTCAAAGGCAAAACTCACCTGACAGACCCCAAAGGCCCGCATGGCACCGCCCGTGGGTGTATGGGTATGGACGCAGAAGCCTTCGGTGAGGGTGTGGGGAATGCGGTAGGGGCCTGCGGCGTGTTCCATGCCCAGTTCCATGACCTCCGGCCCCAGATGGGCGTAGGCACCGGTGTCATACCAGATTTTTGCATGGAGGCTGTGCAGGCTGCCGTCGGCCAGCGCTCCCAGACGGTAGTGCATGCGGCATGCATGGCGCTTGTAGCCTGCCACAAAGCTTTCTTCCCTTTCCCAGAGCATTTTGACGGAACGGCCGGGACAGTGCAGGGCCGCAAGGCCGAGGAGGCACTGCACGGTGGCCCCGTCTTTTCCGCCAAAACCTCCGCCTAAGGAGGGGGCATGGATATGCACCTGCATAAAGGGAATCCCTAAGGCGTGGCTGATTTCAAAACGATCCCTGAAGGGCGACTGGGTGGAAACCTCCATGCGGAGGGTGCCGTCTTCCAGGAGGCAGGCCGTACCGGCTTCCGTTTCGAGAAAGCCGTGGGCCTGAACGGGCGTTTCAAACCAGCCTTCCACCACGGCGGCGCAGGTATTAAAATCCGGCTCCCCTTTTTGAATGGTGGCTTTCGCCAGCATATTGCCCGGTTTATCTTCGTGCACTAAAGGGGCATTTTCCGCCATGGCCTCATCCAGATCAAAGACACCGGAAGAGGGTTCGGCATGGATGCGGATACATGCCATGGCACTGCGGATGGCCTCTTTGTTGTCAGCAATGATGAGGGCCAGGGGATCTCCGCAGTAGCGGATGCGGTCCTCCACAAGAACGGGCATATCCTTATGAATGATGCCCTGACGGTTGGAGCCCGGCACGTCTTTGGCCGTGAGAATGGCCACGATACCGGGAATCTGCCGGGCTTCTTCCAGCTCCAGTTTCAGAAGCCGTCCGCAGGGAAGGCCCGAGCGCAGGGCCTGGGCCAGAAGCCGCTTCTCCGGAAAGAGATCGGCCGCATAGGGTTCTCTGCCGCAGGCTTTGGCTCTGGCATCGCCCCTGGGCAGGGGATGGCCGATGGTCATGGGGGAGCGGGATGGGGGGGGAACTTTGGCGGGCATGGCTTCTCCGTATGATTCGGGTTTGACTGATCCTGCGTTTACTGTGGCTGTTTTTTCCTTGATCAGCCGGTTTTTTGCATCGCCGGGGCTTTAGCCGATGGAGCAGGAAAACCCATTGGGATTCCTTTATATGTTTTTACAGCAAGTTGCGGTGACATAGGGCCTTGGTCTGTTTCTGTATCGTTTTTTATAGTTTCTGGAACATAATGTAGGTATCCACATACCCCAGCACAGGGTGAAGGTAGCCCTCGGGAACGGTTCCCAGAATGCTGTAGCCCAGTTTCAGCCACAGTCTGACGGCCACCTCGTTGGAAGAAACCACCGCATTGAACTGCATGCCCCGGAACCCCTTTGCCCTGGCCATCTCCTGGGAGTGGAGGCAGAGATCTCTGGCAATGCCCTTTTCCCTTGCCCGTGGTGCCATCATGTATCCGCAGTTGCAGATATGGGCGCCGGGGCCTGCGGCGTTGGGCTTGAGGTAATAGGTGCCAAGGATTTCTTCCCCTTCTGCAGCCACATAGCAGGCCAGAGGAAGAGTACACCAGAGGGTATGGGCCTCTTCCATGTCCATATCCGGATTCAGGGTGTAGGTTTCCCTGTCCTTGAGAATTTTTTGGAATACGGGCCAGAAGCTTGTAAAATCTTCTTTTGTCATGTCTCGGATCTGCACGTTGTTTCTCCATGAAAAAGGGGGGACTTGTTTCAGTCGGTACAGACGGTCTGAGTCAGGTCGGGTTCTTACAGACACCCCCTTTCCTCCAGCACTTCTTCCAGAGCCGCGGCAAAGCTTTCCATGAGGGATTTTTCCCGTAAGGTGACGCGGATATGGTTGGGGTAGCGGAATCCCGTCATGGTGCGAACCATATACCCTTTACGAATCAGTTTGCGATAGGCAATCTGATCGTTGAACGGAAGTCTTGCGATGATATAGTTGCCTTCACCGGCTATGACGGTGAGCCCCATTGCTGTCAGTCTGGATTTCAGCCAGTATTTGGATTCCCATACCATCCGGCGGGTTTTTGCAATGTGTTCTTTGTCTCCGAAGGCGGCCATGGCTGCCTGCTGTGCGGCGCTGTTGATGGAATACACGATACGGGTGCGGCAAATATCAAAAACCGGATCTTTCTGGCCTATGAGGTACCCGATACGCAGGCCTGCAAGGCCGTACATCTTGGAAAAGGTACGAAAAATAAGAAGGTTGGGGTGTTCGCTCAGAAGTGCGAGGGTATCGGGAAAATCCACATTGTCCACAAATTCGCAGTAGGCTTCATCCACCACCACCATGGCTCTGCCATCCACGGCTTCCAGAAAATTTTTCAGGGTTTCCCTGTCCCAGAAGGTTCCGGTGGGGTTGTTGGGATTGCAGATGAAGAAAATTTTGGTTCGCTCATCCATGAAAGCCAGCATGGCTTCCGGATCAAAACCGTGATTCTTCATGGGCGTGAGCCTGGCTTCCACACCGGAAAATTCTGCCACCCACTCATATACGGCAAAGGTCTTGTCTGCGGTGATGATGTTGTCACCGGTTTCGCAATAGGCGGAAATGACAAACTGGATGATCTCGTTGGCCCCGTTGCCGCAGAGGATCTGATCCGGGGAGATGCCGAGCCGTTCTGCCATATGGCAGCGAAGGTCAAAGGCATCTCCGCTGGGGTAGATGGCCATTTCACCGGGCTTCAGTGTACGGATGGCTTCCAGAGCCGCAGGCGGAGGTCCAAGGGGATTTTCATTGTTATTGAGGCGATGGAGAACGGGGATGTCGTAGGCCTCCATCAGATAGTGATCGGGGCGGGAGGGTATGTACGGATCGATTTCCCGGATGAACTGGGGAACCAGCATGGAAGGGTGTTTTTTCATGCCAGATCTCCTTTCCCATGGAGCCGGGTTTCCAGTATGAGCAGATCTCCCTGCGCACCCCCTCCGGGCAGCAGGAGCACAGGTGTGAAGTTTTGTCGGGAGAGGGCGGGAATGAGGGATGCCTCTTCTGGTATAGCAAGGTCAAGGTGCATTTCGCAGAACTCTATCCCTTCTTTCTGAAGCCACTCAAGGTGGCCCTGAATGTTGGAAGCCATGTCTTCTCCGCCCATGAGAAGGCGCATGCGGCTTCTTTTTTCTTTTCTGTGAAGGGCAGTGGAAAATACACTGGGGCCTCTGGCTTCAGCAAGGGGTTTTTCCATCAGAATTTTTTTTCTTGGCAGGTCCTGGGTGCTTACCGCCGCTTCAATGAAAGTGGCAATCTCCGGTGTATAGTGGAGGGAGCCGCCCGCATCATCGGAGAGAGGGAAATGCCAGGCTGGTCGTCTCCCTGAGCCCGAGTGGCCGCCCGCAGGGATAAAGTATTCTTTCGGGAAACAGTCTTCATCGAAAAGCCTTGTCAGTACGCCGGAAAAGGGTTTACGGCCCACGCGCTCCAGGCAGTGACAGGCCAGGTCTGCGGCCATGCGTTGCCTTTCTCCGTGGGAGAAGACAAAGGGACCATAGCCTGTAAGCAGGCGTCCTTCGTCGGGAATACAGAAGGCGGCACCGCAGATATGTCCGGATTCCGTTTCTGCCAGAGCACCGAAAAGCCGTCCTTCTTCCGTAAGGGCGGAAAGTTTTGCCGGATGAAAGTTTTTGGCAGTAAAGCCTCTGTTCCGCAGGTGGTGAAAAAGCCTTTGTCCGCAGACAGCCATGGTTCCCGGGGTTGGCCGGATGAGGCGGTAAAAACTGTGAGTGTTCAGGGGCTGTGGAGCAGGCACGTTCTGAGCAAAAATTTTTTCCACGGAAAAAAGCATGTGGAGGCGGCCGCTTCCGTCCCTTTCCAGGGAAAAGGAGTCTACCCACCGGCTGGCCAGTGCCAGCCCAAGGCCCGATGCCTCTTTTTCCAGATCCGGCCGCCAGGCAAGGTTGAATGCGGCAAGGTCCATCTCCACAGGTGGGCAGGTAAGCCTGAGCGTTATGCGGTCGGCCCTTTCCTGTACCTGTATGGAAAGGGGGGTGTTTTCCGGCAGTGCGGTGGAGACTTCTTCGGCTGCCAGTTGCATTTTATGCGAAACGGCGGGCATGACCAGCAGGTTCCGGCACTGAAGTTCAATGTGGGTGATTATTTCAGCAAGGGCCTTGGTAGATGTGTGGATGTGGAGGAGGGGGAGGGCTGTATTCATGACGGCTCCGGTCTGGTTCTGTGGGTTGGCGGATGCAACAGCTGCTCTATCTTTAATGGATGTACCGGGGCGTTGTCCAGTAGAGATCGGATTTCCCATGACATTGGGGTGGTTCTGATCTGTGGCAGAATCAGAAATGGATCTGGAGCCGTTTATTTGACCACCGAGAACCGAGGGAGCCCTTATGGTCCGGGGTGGTCCGGTATGTTTCACCATGTGGCGTTTTTTGAAAAGCCTGTCCGGGATCTGGCTTATGAATGGCGGATGATTTTGTTCTGTTTTGTTTTCATGGGTGAAACCAGAATGCCTAGGAGTTTTTTTTAACAGTGCATTGACATTTTTTGTCAAAAGCCGACAATAAATGTCAATGCACTGTTGTTTTTTTCGCTGGTTTTGATGGGTGGGAAAGGCGGGGTATGTCGCTGTTATCGCGACTGCTGTTGGTGGCCCGAAGATTGCTAGTCCGTTTGTCTGTCTTGCGATTTTTGAGAAAAAAAGAAAAAGCTGTTGACGATTATGATGAGCGGGTGTGTTGCCGTAGCCGCTCCTTCCGCCCTTCGTGTGCCGTTTAAAAAAGCAGCCGTTGGTTTTGATTGGCGTTACGATATTTTGCAGAATTCTTTTCGGATGTCGTGAATTACCATGGCTGGCAGGGAATGAAAAAATGAGAAAATTCAATCCTTTTGGTCTTGTTGTATGCATTGCGGTTATGATAGCCGGTTGTTTTTTCTCTGATACAGGCTCCGAAAGCGGTCTTGATACGGATTCGCTGCTAAGTGGCCTGTGGATCAGAAATTCCGGTGATGTTCTGCTGGTGAATGCGGAAAATGGTCGTACCGTTCTCTCTCTCGCCCATGGTCAGGGTGTGGATGCCTATGCGATGAATAGCCGGGAGGAGCATATCTGGACTGTAAAGGATGGGGTTCTGAGGGGGTACGATTTTGAGGGTAAGATGTTTGCGGAAATGGTTGTTTCTGTAGACGGTCCGGCAGGGGAAGGCTGGGTCATGGTTGCCGATTTGGCCACGGCTGATATCTGGTTAGGAAGCGGAGGTACCGTATGGCATTATGGCATGGATGGTTCTTTGCTGGAAAGGATTCCTGTTGATGACACGGTACTGTCCCTTGCCTTACGTCCATCGGACCGGAATGTCTGGATTCTTGGTTTGAAAAGTTTGTACCGGTACGGGACCATGGGGCTTGATCTTGTGGATTTGTGGAGCAGTGGGGAAAAAGGTTCTCTTGCCTGGGATGAGGGTCTGGGAATGCTCTGGGTGGCAAGGTCTGGGAAGATGAGTCTGTACGATGACTCGGGATATCCTGTTGTTGAGAAAGGCTTTTCAGAAGGGATCCATAGTATATCACCGGATGGGTACGGCGGGATTTGGCTGAGTACGGAAGACATGCTTTATCGGATGCGTACGTCCGGCGACATATCGGTGGAAGTGGCTGCTTCAGGCATGATGGCGGAAGGCCGTATCAAGGCTATGACAGCCGATGGGCAGGATGCTTCTGTATGGATAGCCGGTCAAAAAGCCCTGACCCGGATTTCCAGCACGGGGAATCCCGTAAGGGTGTTTTCTCTGGAAGATATGGGAAGCCGTCACTCTGTTCAGGAGCTGGTCCATTTCAGTCGTATCCCTGTACCGGGTATGGCTTTTCATTCCCCTTTACCGGGAAGCTATGTGAATGACCCTGATTGCCCCATGGGTTTTTCCTTCGGAGACAGGGGCGTTGATGTTGATGCCGAAACCATAGGAATAAAAGCCAATGGAAGAGTCCTCCATGCCGCCTGTATATTTGGAGAAGGCTGGGCCGAATGCCGGCCTGAGAATTCCTTTGCGGATGGCAGGTTTTGGCTGCAGGCATCCATAAAGGACAGCTCCGGCATGCTGCTGGAAGCTGACCCCCTTTCCTTTACCGTGGATACGGTTCCTCCTGTGTTGCATGTGACACTCTCCGAAGAAGAAGTCTGGATGAAATCGGAGCGTCTGGAGGTGTCCGGCTATGTGAATGAGCCATCTCTTGTCAGTTTTAACGGCAGATATCTGGTGCTGGATGAGAATCATTCTTTCAGAACCCTGCATACTCTTACGGAGGGAAACAATGAGATAGTGCTTCTGGCAACGGACAGGGCAGGCAACACATCCCACCTGACAAGACAGGTTGTTCTGAAAACAGTTCCTCCCCATATCCCGGTTGAAGAGCGGATCCGTATGGAGTTTATGGATCATGGAGAGGTACTTGTGTGCGGTGCAGCCGGGGCTGTGGAAGCTTTTTCCATGGTGTATGTGCGTAATGTGCGGACCGGAAACCGTTTTTCTGCCATGGCGGATGAAAACGGGTCTTTTCGTGTACGCATTGATGCGCTGGATGGGGATCGGTTACAGATAGAGTGTGAAGACCGGGCTGGCAACGGGAGTCCTGTGCTGGATATGCGGCCCGGTAGCGAAGGAGGGCTTCCGCCGGATCCCGTCACCCAGGCTTTGGCGCTGGACGCAGGCGTTGTCACCAGCCTTGCTGATGCATCCCGCTTTCTTTATATGGGTAGCCATCCTGTCCAGCGAGGAGTTTTGGCAGGGACTATTGAGGTGGAGAGGGCTGCGGTTATCCGCGGTCGTGCGATTACCCGCGATGGAGAGGTTCTTTCCGGGGTTCGGGTCCGTGTCAAGGATGCTCCGAAGTACGGTCATACCCTGAGTCGGAGGGATGGCATGTTTGATCTTGCTGTAAACGGCGGCAGTACCCTTGTGCTGGAATATGAAAAGGAAGGATACCTTCCGGCCCAGCGTAAGGTGCAGCCTGTGTGGCAGGATTATGCCCTTGTTGAGGATGTGGCCCTGATTCCTCTGGACGGCCGGGTTACGGAGGTGAATTTTGGCCCGTCATCGGACTTTCAGGTGGCCCGTGGCAGCGTGGAAGAGGATGCGGACGGCAGGCGTCAGGCGACTTTGTTTTTTCCCCCCGGCCTTGATGCCGCATTGGTGATGCCCGACGGCAGCCGTCGTCCCCTGAGCAGTGGTAAGGTACGCGCCACAGAATATACCGTGGGTTCCAACGGGCCTGCGGCCATGCCGGGTGAACTTCCTCCCACAACGGGATACACCTATGCGGCAGAGCTTTCTTTGGATGAAGCCATTGCCGCCGGTGCAAAGGAGGTACGTTTCAGCAGCCCCGTTTATCTCTACCTTGAAAACTTTCTTGATTTTCCCGTGGGCGGAATTGTTCCCGCAGGCTGGTATGACAGGGAGCGTGCTGCCTGGATTCCTTCCGGTGATGGGCGTGTGGTGAAAATTCTTTCCGTAGAATCGGGCCTTGCCGTTCTGGATGTGGACGGCAGCGGTCAGGCCGCGGATGGGGAGGCCCTCCGTGCCATGAACCTTGAAGAAGCGGAGCTCCGTCATCTGGCAAGCCTGTACGGTTCAGGGCAGAGCCTCTGGCGTACGCCCATCCCCCACTTTACTCCCTGGGATTGCAACTGGCCCTATGGTCCGCCTGAGGAAGCCATTTTACCGCCCAGGCCGAAGCCCGATGAAACGACACTTCCTCCCCCTCCACCACCGAAGGATCTTTGCAAGGCTCCCGGCTGCGTCATTGATGTGCAGGCACAGGGGCTTGGTGAAGAGATTGCTGTGGTGGGTACCCCCCATACCCTGCATTACCAGAGTCTGCGCAGCCCCGGTGCTGGGAATAACTATGTGGATGTTCGGGTGCGGGGTGAAGGGGTTCTGCCCTCTTCACTGCAGAATATAACGGCCAGTGTGGTGGTTGCGGGCTGCCATCTTCAGCGCAGTGAAGAGCTTTCTCCAGACGTGTGGCGTTATGTCTGGAATGGCAGGGATGTTTACGGACGTAAGCTTGTGGGAAATCACAGCGCCAGGGTAACGGTTTATTATCATTATCCGGCGGTGTATTATCCGCCCGGAACCTGGTGGTCCCAGACCTTTGCCCGTGTAGGGGCAGCGGGAGGGTCTATTGGACGTATCGGACGATCAGATGTTGTGATGACGCAGACCTATGAGGTGGATTTGTCCGCAGGGTTGCCTGCTTCACCCCTGAATGGGTGGTCCTTTGAAGCCCACCATATCTACGACCCCAATAACCGTATCCTTTACACGGGGGATGCCAGGGAAGAAAAGGGGATTCATTTTGATCTGGCCCTGCGTACCCTGGCCAAAACAGGGAGTGTGAGTGCCCTTGCCCCCGCCGATGATGGCGGGTTCTGGGTGGCCGCCGCTCACCGTATTTTCCACCTTTCCCGAACAGGCACCCTTACTCCCGTTGCGGGAACAGGGGAGGCAGGATTTGGAGGGGACGAGGGGTCTGCTCTGGATGCAAGGCTCCATACACCCCGTGCCCTTGCTTCCGACGGCGCAGGCGGTGTGTATATGGCTGACAGTGATAACCACAGGGTGCGCCATGTGGATAGAGAAGGGATTATCCGTACCTTTGCTGGAACCGGTGAGTGGGGTTTTGGGGGTGACAATCAGGACGCAAGGGAGGCAAAACTGAGATCTCCATCCGGGCTTGCCTTTTATCCCGGACTCGGGCTCTATATTGCCGACACGGGAAATTCCCGCATCCGCCATGTGGGGATGGATGGCCTCATCATCACCGTGGCCGGCGGGGGCTTCAATGGAACCTGGGTTAACTCGCCTTGGAACCTTTCCTTGGACAGGGAGGGACGGCTCTATATTGTATCAAATCAAGGCCGCGTGATGCGTCTGGATCTGGACGGCAGGATCCGTATTGTGGCCGGAGGCGGCAGTGCCACAGGAGACGATGTTTCTGCCACCGAGGCAAATCTTTTTTCTCTAAGCGGTGTTCTTGGGACCCCTGAAGGCTTTTATGTAAGGGAATCGAACCGTATCCGTTTTGTGGGACCGGACGGCCGCATCCAGACCGTGGTGGGTGGCGGTACAGAACCCTTTACCGAAGGTATCGTTGCCACGGGTTTTTCTCTCTCAGGCACAGGCGCCATGGCCCTCAACGGCGAAGGCAGGCTTCTGTTGGGGCTTTCCCATGGGGTGGTGCTGGCGGAGCCACCTTTTCCGGGCCTTGGTTCCGGGAACATCCTTCTGCCTTCCAGAGATCGTGGACAGCTCTTTGAATTTGACAATAGGGGCAGACACTTGCGTACCCTGGACGCCCTTACGGGTGTACCCTTCCTTTCCTTTGAATATGATGATGCCCATCGCCTCACGGGGATTCTTGACCGCAATGGTGGCAGAACCCGAATTGAGAGGGACCATGTTGGGTCAGCTTTGGCCCTTGTGGCTCCGGAAGGTCAGCGGACCCTTCTTGAGCTAGATGGGGAGGGCTGGCTCTCCGGGGTTGAAGACCCCGCAGGCGGCAGGCATGTCATGGCCTATGGAAAGGGTGGGCTTCTTACGGTCTATACCTCCCCATCCGGCCATACGGATCGCTTTACCTATGACAACAGGGGGCTTCTCATCCGCAACGAGACCCCGGACGGAGGGGGCTGGACCCTGGCACGCGCGTTCAAGGGTGATGGGTACTCCATCACCCTTGAAAGTGCCGAAGGCAGGGTCAGCAACTATGAGACCCTGTCCCGTTACAATTGGTGGAGCAAAAGTCATACTTTTACCATGCGCAACACCCATACGGATGGCACCGTGTCTGAGGCCACGAATAGTGGTGGAGGTTCTTCTGTCCGGTCTCCGGACGGTACGCACTCATCCAGCACGTTGATGCCGGACCCCCAGTTTGGCATGGCTGCCCCCATGGAGAGAAGCACTGTCCAGATTCCGGGGCGCAGCCCCTTTACCACCCGCACCACCCGCACGGTGGAACTTGCGGCAGACGGGGGCATTTTCCCCGCTTCCTTTGAAGAAAGCAGCCATATCAATAATGAGGTATTTACAAGACGCTACGAGGCTTCGGACCGCAGCTGGACCTTCCGGACCCCCGAAGGCCGGAGTCAGCGGATTGTCCTTGATGCACTCGGCAGGCCCGTGGAAGTTATGGAAGAGGGCCTTGCCCCCGTCCAGACCCGTTACGATGAAAAGGGCCGTCCTCTGCGGGTATTCCAGACGGCATCGGAAGGTTCAAGGGAGCTTCGCTTTGATTACCATGACTCCGGCCATGCTTCGGGCTGGCTTGCCGGAGTTACGGACATTTATGGTCGGCGTATGGCCTTTTCCTATGACGAAGCGGGCCGCATCACGGAGCAGGCCTTTGCCGACGTCCGGAGCATACGCTATGCCTATGACCCGGACGGCAGGCTTTTGAGCCTGACACCGCCGGGGCGCAGCAGTCATGTTTTTTCCTACGACACAGGCGGTCAGATGGAGGCCTATACTCCGCCCGGCCCTGGCCTTACCCATTACGCCTACAACCGTGACCGGGATCTTGTGTTCGTAACAAGGCCGGGCGGCAGGCGTATGGAGCTTGATTACGATACGGGCGGTCGCCTTGCCACCCTAACCATGGACCGGGGCAGTTACCTTTACACCTATGATGAAACCACGGGCAGGCCCAAGAGTGTGGAAGCGCCGGACGGCGGCAGGGTCACCTGGACCTGGAATGGTTTTTTGAACACGGAAGAGGCCTGGGCAGGGGAAGTAGCAGGTTCTGTCACCCGTCAGTATGACAACAACCTGCGTCTTTCCAGTCTTAGGGTGAATGGTCAGAGGATTAACTATACCTATGACCGGGATGGCCTTCTCATAAAAGCCGGGAACCTTACCCTTACCCGCGACGGCGCAAATGGCCTTGTCCGAGAAACCGTATTGGATAGTGTCCGGCTGAAGCAGACCTGGAACAGATTTGGCGAGCTTGAGGGTCTGAATGGCGGTCAGGAGCAGGGTTATCTGGATCTGAACTTGTCTCACTACCTTGTAAACGAGCCTGTGGTGAGGGTGGAAGCGGAGGTTGCCCGCGCCCACCGTGTGCTGGTACAGGGCGAGGAGCTGACCCGTGAAACAGGAGGCCGCTTTGCGGGTAGTATCCTTTTGGATGGTCCGGGGCAGCATACCCTGGAAGTGGAAGTGTATGATGCGGGCGGAAACCGGGCAATCCGGAGCAGTATGGGTGTAAGGTATCAGGACATCTCTATGACGGGGCTTCACATGTACTGGATTTTTGCTCTGGGTCCGGATGGTACCCTTTATTATAAAGATGGCAGGGACTGGCTTGGTAAAAGGATGCGGCCGGATATGGCCGTTCCTGAGCAGCCGGACTGGCTTGGGGGTGTGGATGCCCTTGCCTTTGTTCCCGGTGTAGCTGATACCCTTTACCTTGTGCGGGAGAGGAAGCTGATTCGCCGCAGTGGCGGTACGGAGTCCGTGGTTCTGGATCTGGAAACCCATGGAATATTTGGTGTACAGTCCATTGCCGCTGGTCCGGAGGGTGAGGTGGTTCTGGCCAACTGGGATGGTGTCTGGCGGCTGGATGCGGATGGTAGGCTTGCTTTTATGGGGTTTCAGGATAATGGAGAACCTAAGCTGGCCGCCTCTTCCGCAGGGATTATGGTTTACTGGTCCAGAGATCTTGCCGTGCCGACAGGTGTTTTGAGCGGTGCTTCGGCGTCTGAACCAGAAGGAAGGGTTTATCGTATTACGGCAACAGGACTTGAGCCTTATCTTGCCATCGATCCGGACTGGTTCTGGGGTTGGAATAGCATGGGAATGGTTGCCACGGATGATGGCCGTGTCTGTGTGATGCTGCATGAAGAGCTGGGCTGTGTGGATGCCGATGGTGCAGAACTTCGTATCCCTATGGAGCGGGACTACAGAGATGTTGTGACCGACGGAAGGCATCTGTATGGTGTGTACACTCATGGGGACAGCAATCTCTACCGTCTGGAAGATGGTGGAGATGTCGCCTTGTTTGGAGGGCAAAGCGTCAGCGCCACCCTTCACATCAGGGGAACGGCAGGTGGATCGCTGTTTGCCACAGGCTACACCCGTGACGGGCTTGGCCGCATCACTGAAAAGCGGGATAACGGAGACAGCGAAGCCTACGAATATGACGAGGCAGGCAGGCTGATCTGTGTCACCCGCAACGGCGAGACCCGGAGATTCGGGTATGACGCCAACGGCAACCGCACCCGCGAGAACGGGGTGGAGGTGGCGGTCTATGACGCCGAAGACCGCATGCTCCGCCATGGAGACAGGCAGTATGCCTACACCGACAGCGGCGAGCTTGTCAGCATCACGGAAAACGGCAGCCGTACAGGCTTTTGCTACGATGATCTGGGCAACCTCGTGGCCGTGGATCTTCCAGGCGGCCGCAGCTTAAGCTACCTCATCGACGGCCAGAACCGCCGGATCGGCAGGAAGGTGGACGGGGTTCTGAAGCAGGCCTTTTTGTATCAGGACAACCTCAACCCCATTGCCGAGCTGGACGGGGAGGGCAAGCTTGTCTCCCGCTTTATCTACGGAGACAGGTTCCATGTTCCCGCCTACATGGAAAAAAACGGCAGACGTTATCGCATCATCAGCGATCACCTCGGCAGCCCCCGCCTTGTGGTGGACGCCCGAACAGGTGATGTGGTGCAGGAAATGGCCTATGACGTCTGGGGCCGCATCATCCTCGACACGAATCCCGGGTTCCAGCCCTTCGGCTTTGCAGGGGGCCTCCACGACCCCGACACCGGCCTTGTGCGGTTCGGAGCCAGGGATTATGATCCCGTAACCGGCCGCTGGACGGCCAAAGACCCCATCCTCTTTGCTGGCGGGGACAGCAATCTCTATGGGTATGTGCTCAATGATCCGGTGAATTGGATTGATCCAGAGGGGTTGAAATTGTCTCCGGGGCAAAATGGTGCAGTTGCTGTTGCAAGTGCTGTTGCAGCTACCGTTGGAAGTGTAATTGGTGGTCCTGGTGGAGGAGCATTTTTTGGAGGCATTACGGGAGTTGTTCTTTCTGCTGCCCTTGGGGGTGATATGAATGATGTTGTAAATAATGGTGTATCGGGTGCCATTACTGGAGCTGCTGGTGGTTTGTTTGGCCAACTGGTAAAAGCTGCCGGAAGAAGAGCTTTTGGCCATGGAATATTCGGTTATGGTATTGATTTGATGGCATATGGGGGTGACCCATTGTTTAATTTTAATGATTCTCCATGTTATTAAGGTTATAAACATGAAAAAACATTATGCTTGCTTATTCTTGTGCTTAATGGGTTTGTTTGGATTTTATGGAGTTATTGACGGACTTTCAAGAAGTAATGACAGTCTGTTGTTGTCTGCTTATGAAAGTTTTTTTGTAAAATATTCACTTATATTAGCACTTGCTGGTTGGTCTTGTGCGTCAATATTGATAGCCTATTTAGTCTGTGTTGAATATATAACTCACGATTATTATAATGCCAGCAAATATGACCAAGCTAAAACAAGTTTTGTAATTATGACATCAACAATGCCTGCATGGATATTTTTTTATATTACTATATTGCATACTACATCTGAGCACAAAATAATTTATGTTTTATATGGTTTGTTTCTATTTATCTATGTTGATAGTATTTTTACCTTATGCAAGAAAAAATCCGAATAGTCTTTGCAGGGGTGAAGTAGGACGGAGCAGACCTTTGCCGACGGCCGGAGCATCCGCTATGCCTATGACGCGGACGGCAGGCTTTTGAGCCTGACCCCGCCGGGCCGCAGCAGCCATGTTTTCTCCTATGACGCAGGCGGTCAGATCGCGGTCTATGCCGAGTCTCATTTCTGACGGAACCCAGCTCTACGGCCTTCATGGTTATCAGAACAGCAATCTCTACCGCTTGGAAGATGATGGAGAGAGGGCCTTGTTTGGAGAGCAAAGCATCAGCGCCACCCTCAGCATCACTGGAACGGCAGGGGAATCATTTTTTGCCACAGAGTACACCCGTGACGGCCTTGGCCGCATCACTGAAAAGCGGGAGAACGGAGACAGCGAAGCCTACGAATATGACGCCGCAGGCAGGCTGATTCGTGTCACCCGCAATGGCGAGGCCCGGAGCTTCGGGTATGACGCCAACGGCAACCGCACCCACGAGAACGGGGTGGAGGTGGCTGTCTATGACGCAGAAGACCGCATGCTCCGCCATGGAGACAGGCATTATGCCTACACCGACAGCGGCGAGCTTGTCAGCATCACGGAAAACGGCAGCCGTACAGACTTTCGCTACGATGATCTGGGCAACCTCGTGGCCGTGGATCTTCCAGACGGCCGCAGCTTAAGCTACCTCATCGACGGCCAGAACCGCAGGATCGGCAGGAAGGTGGACGGGGTTCTGAAGCAGGCCTTTTTGTATCAGGACAGCCTCAACCCCATTGCCGAGCTGGACGGGGAGAGCAAGCTTGTCTCCCGCTTTATCTACGGAGACAGGTTCCATGTTCCAGCCTATATGGAAAAAAACGGCAGACGTTATCGCATCATCAGCGATCACCTCGGCAGCCCCCGCCTTGTAGTGGACGCCCGAACAGGTGATGTGGTGCAGGAAATGGTCTATGACGTCTGGGGCCGCATCATCCTCGATACGAATCCTGGATTCCAGCCCTTCGGCTTTGCAGGGGGCTTGCATGACCCCGAGACCGGCCTTGTGCGGCTCGGAGCCAGGGATTATGATCCCGTAACCGGCCGCTGGACCGCCAAAGACCCCATTCTCTTTGCTGGCGGGGACAGCAATCTCTATGGGTATGTGCTCAATGATCCGGTGAATTTTATTGATCCGGAGGGGTTGGCTGGTATTGCGATTGATTTTGGCGGGGGGTATGCATCAGGTGATGGCGAGCTTGGTGGTCGCTATTCTACGGGTAAGGATTATGGTTCTGGGTTTTTTATTGGGGTTAGGGGTGAGGGTGATAATCATGCACAGCTAGGTGCCTTTACCTATGAAAATACAACGGGAAAGGTTCCGGGGCATAGGTTTGGTGGTGGTGTTAATTTTACTTATTACAATAATGATGCACGGGAGTTTTTTTGTGGAGATCTTAACTATGTTTCATATAACTTATTTGGTTTTTCTGGTGTAGTGTATAGAGATGATAATAATGCTGTAAAAGGGTGGGGGGTAAGTATGTGGGGGCGTGGTTTTGGTTTGACGGGAAGGGAAACAGGGAAAAGCTCAACAACATCTTCATATTTTTTACAAAAATAAACCTTGTGTGTTCGTTATTGTTTTTGTTGCTAAAAAGTCATTTTCTACTCGACGTAGATAAAAAGGCCTTATCATAGGCCGTCTAAAACGGGTTCAAATTTTTGTCCGGTTTTTAGCAGCTTGCCAAGCAGCTTTCAGCTGTATGCCTTGTAGAATAGCTATCAATGCCATCGCTACCTTTGAAAGATAGCGAGGCTATGGGACACGCAGAACCGTATAAGGCTTTGATAATTCTTAGATTTGATGTTTTTTTGATCGGGTTTTGGTCTGATGCTAAAAACCGGTGAAAAAAAAGGACGTTATTTTATGGATTTTAGACGGCCTAGCCTTATCATTGCTATCAGATCTGAAAGAGCGGATGCTTTGTCGAGAGTGCTGTTCTGATTTTATTGGGTTTTCTTTTTTTCGTAAGAAAGATTCAGTTATATTATGTGTGATAATAATAATATTTTTAAACCGATTATCTTTTTTGGATATTTCCTTATTTTGATGGGGGGGGCTTCAATGTTTGTGTTTGTTATTGAATATCGTTTTTTTGAGTATTTATTTTTAAAATATTTTTGTTTTATTGTGTCAATTTTTCATTTGTTTGTAGGGCTAGGAATCATTTTTAAAGAAAAATGGGGATATTATCTTTTTAAGCTATATCTGTATTTAATAGCTGTCGGATTTCCTATAGGGACATTGATTGGATTAAAAATGCTAAAGTATATCAATGATAATAATATAAAAAGTCGCTATTTTAAGGGTTTTTAGGCTCTGTTGACATTTCGTTTTTTCAGTTTGATTAACCTTATTGATTGAAAGAGGTTAGGTCTATTTGTGCAATCGATCCAGTCTATTGATAACTGCCTGAATTAACGTGCTATCTGGTCAAATGTCAACAGGGCCTAGTTTTGGTACAACGCTCTTCACGGTTATCAGAACAGCAATCTCTACCGTCTGGAAGATGGTGGAGAAGTCGCCTTGTTTGGAGCTGTCAGCATTACGGAAAACGGCAGCAGCACAGGCTTTAGCTATGATGATCTGGGCAACCTCGTGGCCGTGGATCTTCCCGACGGCCGCAGCTTAAGCTACCTCATCGACGGCCAGAACCGCCGGATCGGCAGGAAGGTGGACGGGGTTCTGAAGCAGGCCTTTTTGTATCAGGACAGCCTCAACCCCATTGCCGAGCTGGACGGGGAGGGTAACCTTGTCTCCCGCTTTATCTACGGAGACAGGTTCCATGTTCCAGCCTACATGGAAAAAAACGGCAGGCGTTATCGCATCATCAGCGATCACCTCGGCAGCCCCCGCCTTGTGGTGGATGCCCGAACCGGTTATGTGGTGCAGGAAATGGCCTATGACGTCTGGGGCCGCATCATCCTCGATACGAATCCCGGGTTCCAGCCCTTCGGCTTTGCAGGGGGCTTGCATGACCCCGAGACCGGCCTTGTGCGGTTCGGAGCCAGGGACTATGATCCCGTAACCGGCCGCTGGACCGCCAAAGACCCCATTCTCTTTGCTGG
Source organism: Desulfobotulus pelophilus (assembly GCF_026155325.1). Classification (NCBI taxonomy): domain Bacteria; kingdom Pseudomonadati; phylum Thermodesulfobacteriota; class Desulfobacteria; order Desulfobacterales; family Desulfobacteraceae; genus Desulfobotulus; species Desulfobotulus pelophilus. The sequence continues at coordinate 238,889 of NZ_JAPFPW010000003.1, forward strand.
CGGGGACAGCAATCTCTATGGGTATGTGCTCAATGATCCGGTGAATTTTATTGATCCGGAGGGGTTGGCTGGTATTGCGATTGATTTTGGCGGGGGGTATTCGACTGGCTGGGGTGGTGGTAATGGTGAAGGGGGAGCTGCTGGAACAGGCGTGTATTTTGGTGCGACTAATTGGTATGCTGAATTTGGAGGTTTTACATATCAGCAATTCACAGAGGATATAGGAAAAACACCAAATGCCTATCTTGGGGCTGGAGCCAATCTTACATTTTACTTTACAGATGCTAATAAGTTTTTTCCAGGGTATATGAATTATACAAAATATGTCATTGGACCAGTATCAATGGTTATTTCTGAGGATCCATGCACAGGATCGCCAACAGGAATAACCTTTGGTTTTTTAGGGAAAGGTGCGGGTTTAGCTATCCATGAAAAAGGAACAACATCAGGTCTTCAAGGTGCATTGCAATAGGCTAAAACAGAGGTGTTGAAATATGAAGAGGCGTAAAGATTTTTTATACAACCCAATATTTAGGGTGAGTATTTATGCTATGGCTTGGGTATTTATTAGTTGTTTTAAGCTGATTGTACTTTTCCCTCAAAACGACAATCAAATATTGAATGGCTATAGGGACGGGAAACATTTTCCTGCCTTTGTTATTGGTTTTGTTTCTGGTTTTATTATCGAATTGATTTTTTTAGCTCTGGTCTATAATCAAATGGTTTGGAGTTTTAAGACTGTTGGGTTGTTGTTTTTTGTTTATATATTAATTGCTTTGACTGGGGTGTTGTCTTTGATTAAGTTTAGAGATTATGAGAAGTTGAGATAAATCAGTAAAGAATTTAGAACTCAAGTTTCGGACTTGAGTTATTGAGATAAAATTTGACCATTTTGATTGC